>CAVLAV010000094.1:0-7117 GCA_963660735.1 bacterium | reverse complement strand
GTTGAGTGATTGCGTGTTCCTTGATTTGATTTTTTATCGCATCAAGCCTGTCGCTATCGGCTTTCATTTCGGCGGCGTTCTTGTCGATTTTCATCTGCAAATTTTCCGCTTCGGATATAAGAGCCTGAATGTCGGTGTCGGGGTTAAGGTTGTTCGTCCTCAAAACTTTGAGAATATCCGCATCGGCTGTTTCGTCGTATTCGGGGGAAACGCCGCCGATAACGTGTATTTCCCACCATTTACGAGCGGGAAGTATGTAGTCGCGCTCAAAATTCGGATAGCGTTCGCTCATTGAAAAACAAATGGTTATCGTATTTTTTGCCGACGGCACAAAGTTTTCGGGATGCTCGTAGTCTTTTTCTTCAAGGAAAGAACAAATCATAACAACGCTGTTCGTTCCGCAAAGATAAGCGTATAACGCGGCTTGCAGAGCATAATATTCGGGAATTTCACCTTGCCAATCTTCTGCGCGTTTTGTGGTCTTAAATTCGAGTACGCAAGTGATTTTGCCGTTTTTATCAACTCTGATTGAGTCCCACATCCCGCCGAAGATTTTATCTTCCGGGAAGAAATCGCCGTAAGTTTTTTTGAAATAATCTGCGCCGAATACATCCGTCGGAGTTTTTATATCCGTCATAAAATACGAACGCTTCATACATTCAATCTGTTTCGGTTCAATCGTTTTACCTGCGATTGTATAAATCGTATCTTCAAACGGTTCTTCGTAGGTTCTTGTGATTTCACACCAAGTCTTAAACGGGGTATTCCACTTGTTAAGCCCAAAGATTGCCGCAAAGCGAGTTCCCGTAAGTTTTTTGGGGCGTTTAGGTGGCGTAATTTTAATTTGCTTGCTGTCTAACCATTCCATAATTAAGCCTCCGCACCGTTCTTACTGACTGTTGAATATGAAGCGATAAGATCCCCAAGTTCCTTGATGAGTGCTTCACACGCTTCTTTGGAAATGTTCGTGAGTTTGTTCGTTTGTATAATGAGATTCTGAACAAATTCTTCCTGTTCGGGATCAATATCAAGCAACTGTTGCAGGGCGGCAGAAAGTGCTTCAATCTGCAAAGGCTCTGCCTGTCCGGAACTTCCCACTATTTCCTGTTTGATTTCCTCACGTTTTTCGGCTGTTACGGGCGGTTTCGCCTTTGTCTTTTTTGCGGGCTTTTCAGGGTTGGGGGCTTCGACCTCCCCGACTTCGCCGTCAAATTCGTCGTTTTCGACAATATCAAGTGCCGCCATATAAAGGTATCTGCGCTGATAGGTTTCTGCCGAACCGAGATTTTGAATCGCGTTCGTAAGTTTGCCGCCCGTTCTCGAAGATTCGATACTTTCGATTTCTTTCATCGGGGAACGGAAAATAATGATTTCATCGGGGTTGTGTACGTTCACGACGGTCATTTGCGCCATTTCGGGTTCAAACGTCGTTACGAAAAGCAAGCCGATTTCATAACCGATTTTCGTTGCGACCGGAACGATGTCTTGCAACTCGAAATACTTAAATTCGAGATGTCTGTTGATGCCGCTTTTTTTCACGTTCGTTTCCTGAAACAATTTACGAGCGAGAAGCAATTTACTCCATACGTTCATCGTTTCATAAGCAGGGGTAGTGTTTTTAGTTTCCATTTTTGAAATCCTCCAAGATTTTTAAGATTTTATCTTTTTTTGCTTTTAATTTCCGACCATTCGGCTTTTTGATTTCTATGCCGAGAAAATCGTTAATGTATTTTTTTGCTAAACGGATATACCATCGTTTATCAATATCGTCCGTTGTTAGCACGTTTTTGTTGTCTATCACGCAATGTTCGGGAAGTCCTGCAACTTTGTTGTCATTTCCTTTGGTTGCGTGAACTTTGTAAAGAGTCCCATATTCAAGGTTAGGTGAAGCGTATACCCGGTTACATTTTTGCGTGGGAACTTTTTTCCCATCTATAATTTGAAATGCTTCCGTATATTTGCCCGAAACTTTTGAAATGAGTTGAAACATAAGAATATCGTTACAATCACCGATTGTTGTTTCTACGGGAATACCCTTAACAAAATAATCTTGAATCGCCTGTGCGACGATGCACATATTATTGTTAATGTTGAATGCACCACCGTTTATCTGTTTCCATTCTTTAAGCCCCATACTCGTTAAATCAAGTTTCGTATTTGTTACGATGCCGCGCACTAATTGCCCGCCCTTGATTTTCGTACTTCCGTCAATCGCCACTTCGATATAATTGTTTACATCCTTTTGAATAATCTCGCTTATGCAATCTTCTTCAAGTTCAAAGCCCGTTCTGTCTTGCCATTCTTGACAAATAGCGTTGTATTTTTCCAAATCGCAATCGTCAATGCTTATCATAATGCCGTCCGTATTAAGTTGAATAATCTTAACCGTAGAGCAGTCGGCAACAAGATGGTTTGCAAGTTCAAGCAATCGAAGTTGCCCCGTTATGCACACCGAACGCCCCATTAGCGGATCGAATAAAGCGTTGTACTTATTGAGCATTGCGCCGTAAGTCGTGTTTGCTACGAGTTTCAAGGCGTTTGCAGTTGCCTTATCGCCTGACTTTTTGGCTTTCATACGAGTTTCAAGCATATCTGCGTAGTTTTTCGGATTCGGGATATTTCGGCTACAATACCCGTCGAGTGTCATTTCGTGAGGGTAATAACTGCCTACATCCTTATTCCTGATTGACCGCCCGGCAATCGTTTTTTCTCTGTAATAGGGAATTGCTCCGTGTATGCCGCCGAAAGCAATCGTACATTCACATTCCCCGATATAGAACGTGTAACTCTTGCCCTTGCATTTGTTTCCGTAGGCATCACAGCCTCCGAACAAGTCCAAGTCTGAAACGGTCGGATCGTGCAGTTGATCGAAGAAATCGAACACTTCTTGCGGAATATATTCTCGAAGTAAATTATCGGGGTAGCGATAATTTCTTTCGTCTGCTCGTTCGTAAGGCGGGGGAGTGGCATCGAGATATGTTGCGGTGAGTTTCGCATTCGTCATATACAATGCTCTCGTATCGTCTATCCCTTTAATTCTGCCGAGCATAAGTTTGTTTTGTAGATAGTTTTCGCGCAGTTTGAACAGTATTTCTGTTGCGCTAACATCGTATTTACAATAGAATATAGTCCGTTGTAGTTCTTCTTCCGTCAATGCTCTGTTGATATTGAAATCAACGCTCGTTTCCTCAATGTCTATCCCTAAATGCGCCTCTATCGCTTTTAGTGATATTCCTTGCTGAACATCGTCCATTAAATCGAAACTTTCAAAATACGCTTTATTTTCTTTGATGAAAGGGTGAGTCCATCCGTCGTGTCCCGAAATAATATAGTCGTTTATCTCTTTCACGGTTGTGTTGTCGGCATCGGCTAATATTGCTTTAAGAATATAGTTGTCGTAATTCTTATTGTTAAAGCCTGCAATCACTTTATCCGAAGTCATAAAGGCTTTTACGCTGTCATTATCGTTATGAATTATCGTAAATTCACCCGTTGCGACTTCTTTGAAAATGAACAACCAATCGCATTTGAACACTTCGCAGTCAAATATGTATAAGTTCATTTCGTTTTCCTTTTCGATTTACCGCTTTTCCAAAAGATTGATTTTCCACCTGCTTTTGCTTTCTTGTAATCGCTGACGAGTACATAAGTGAAAACAACAGTAATCGCGATGAGAAGAATAACGCATATAATGATTGTTAAAAGTGGTTTAATCATAGTTACCTCCGTAATAAATTTTTTCTGTATTCAGCCGTCAAATTCTGCATTACATACATTACACAGGGTAAAGCCATTCCGTTGCCCCACATTTTGTATTCTGCGTTGTCGGCGTGTTTTATGTCTTTGCACCACCAATCGGGCATCCCTTGTAATCTCGCACATTCAATCGGGGTTACGCGCCGCACAATCCATTTTGTTTTGGTGAGGCAAGCAATTATTTCTCGTTCTGTTCCGTTGCGCTCGCCACAACCTTTCCAATAACTTGCATCAAGCGTTCCTGCTATATCGCCTTTAAGTCCTACGGGATAGCATACCGCCCCCGGACCTTTGGCTACGAGCGTATGAGAAATGCCCTGTTCGTCAATTTGAATTTTGTACTGCGCATTTTTGCCCTGATTGAAAGCCGCTCTGTCGATTGCGTAAACAACACCTATGTTCGCTTGCCCCGTTTTAGGGTTTCCCGTAGATAAACACGGGGAAACTTTTTCATTCGGAACAGCATCTTGCAAAAGATTGATTGCTACGCACGGCAAGCCGTCTTTGTCGTAATGCCCCGCGAGAAGCGTTCTTGCTTTATCACCGATTGAATAATTGTATGTATCGACGGAATGAACCGCAAGAATAGGTAAGTTACCGTGCGCTTGCGCTCGTAATGTCGGAATTACCGAATCCCTTTCGACACCGATACTTTCGCCGCCTTGATCATTCAAGACAAAGAGTGGGGGGGGGACTATTCCAATCTCGTTCAGTTCTTCCTCCGTTATCTCGCCTTGCGATATAAGAGCCATAAGTAGTATCGGCGGTAATTCCACTCCATTTTTCACGGCTCTCTGCAAAACTCCGCGACAAGCCCTCTTGCTCAAATAATATTTGTCCGGCACTTCCACCTCCAAAATCTGCCACAAGGAAGATTCTTCGACGGCGTTGGGGAACTCCCCAAAATTGTGCATCGAGGACTCGCCAAGCGATTGAATATCCGTCTGCCAAGATAAGTCCTGCCGTTTTCCACTTTCCTTTGTTGCTCGTAGGTCGAGGAATAACGGCTGTACTGTCTTTGATTTTGCAGAGTTCTTCGAGGACGGTTCGGAAATCTTCGCCCCTGTTGGAACTGAATGCTCCCGGCACATTTTCCCAAACGGCGTATCGTGGATATTTTCCATTTGTTGCACCTCTCATTTCTTTGATAATGCGAACGGCTTCCATAAACAAGCCTGACCGTTCGCCGCCTAAACCTGCTCTTTGCCCGGCTACCGATAAATCTTGACAAGGGCTACCGAAAGTGATTATATCAACGGGTTCAATCGTTGTTCCGTCGATTTTCGTAATATCGCCCAAGTGCTTCATTTTTGGCAGTCGGCGTTTTGTTACTTCAATGGGAAACTGTTCTATTTCGCTTGCCCATTTCGGCACTACACCGAAAATACTACCTGCAAAAGGAAAAGTTCCTGCGCCATCAAATAAACTACCTAATGTCATTTCAGCCTCCGTCCTGCACGAAATAGCAGTTGTCTTTTCGATATGTCGTACAACGCTTTTTGTAAGATTTGAATAGAAAACGAATATCATCAACGAAGTCATAACAAATTGCATCTTTCTTTCCGTCGAAAATTCGTGCTATTCGTCCTATGCTTTGCGTTACTACGGCATAATCTTTTTGCGGGGTTGCCATAAACAACCGTTCTAAACGCGGTATATCCAAACCCTCTTTTGCGAGAGAGTAGGTTGCGAACAAATATTTCTTCTTCCCCGACCGCATATCTTCGATTGCTTGTTCTCGCCGCACTTTGCCTGTTTTGGTAGTCATTTTTCCGTCTATCATAACGGCATTGTGCCGCATATCTTCGGGAAGCATATTCATTAGTGTTTCCAAATGATTGAGCCTATCGGAAAGAATCAAGCACGATTTGTCTTTTTCGTTGATTATGTAGTCCACTATCAAACGACATCTCGTTGTATCTTCGCATAGATACGAAATCAATCGAGCGTAATTTAACGTGCCATCCGTATTCAAACAGGCGTTAGATAACTTCGTTTCCGTTCCGATAGGTGCTATGCCGACTTTCATTATTTTGTCCGCAACCGCTGTTTCGGGTACGCTATAAATAATTTCACCGAGTAGGGCATAAGTGGCTTGAATCATTCCGTCCGAACGATGTACGGTTGCCGACAAGCCGTATTTGCTTCTTGCCGATAAAGCATTCAACACCGTGTAAAACTGCGTTCTTGCCGTTGGCGATCCTGCAACTCTATGGCACTCATCGACAATCACCAAGTCCCAAAAATCACGGTAATTCCGCAAGTCTAACTCACACATTGTTTGTATCGTTGCAAAAGTAATTCCCGTGCCTATATTCACTTTTCCCTCGGTGATTGTTCCCATAAAGGACTTGTCAATATATTGTTCGGCTCGTTTCATACTTTGAGTGAGCAAATCTTTCGTGTGTGTAAGCCACAATGTTCGCACGTTTAAGCGGGTTATTACGGCTATGCCCATTTGCGTTTTTCCGCTCCCGGCAGGGCTTTGCAATATTCCGTAAAATTCGGGAAGAATAGCATCTACCGCTGTTTCCTGATAGTCGAATAACGGAACACTTGCGTGGTAATCTACCTTTGTCGGGGTGTGGAATGTTGTTGTAACGGGGCAACCATTGCTTAAACGAAGTATCGAGCGCAAACACCCGAACGGCAGAATATAATTTTGTCCGTCAATCTCATACAAACTTAATGTTGCGGGAGTATTTCCGAGCCAAAAATTCATTCGCAGTTTTTTGGAGTATTCCGGGTTAGGGATAATCAAATTTTCTTTGCACCATTTTTTTATAGCCTCATTCGGCTGATTGATTGTAATAGTGCTTCCGATTGTTATTTGCATCTTGACACCCACTCCTCGAACGGTTGCCCGTATAATCTGATTTCGCTGACAGAAAGCCCCGATTTAACTTTTTCATAACCTAACAAAGCAATGTGCGGATAAGCCATACAGAATTGTCATCTAACTTAAATGCAAACCACCCTACGCCATTGCCGCAATTACGCCATAATTCCATCGAACTATCCTGATTTGCTTCCATATGAGAAAACGGAAAGCCGTTTTTTCCACATACTTTGCAGTCAATCAAGTACGCTTTGCCGTTTCTTGCGGCTATAACATCGGCGGGCTGTCCCGTTTGGTTTTGAGCAAGATTGTGCGCCCAAAAACCATTAGAGAATAAAAGGTTACAAAAAAATTCCTCAAAGTTGTTTCCGTCGCGCTTATTCGTGTTTTTCATCTTCACCACATAACGCAGAAAGCAATTCTTTCGTAAACGCACTTGCCGCGTTCTTTTTAAGGTTGCGGATAACCTTTTCCGCTCCGAATATCGTGTCTATAATGCAAGCCGCATTACAGGAAGTGAAC
>CAVLAV010000093.1:0-7145 GCA_963660735.1 bacterium | reverse complement strand
TAATCTGTCGGAACGTAAGTCAACGATACAGGAACAAATTAACGCATACAACAGGGGATATGCGTTGCCATATTTTTAAGTAAAAGAAAAACAGAGTCAAACTCGATTTTGTTCGAGTCAGACTCTGTTATTTTTTTATTACGAATTTTAAGCGTTAATTTTTCCCGTTGACTTTCGTTTTTCTCTGTGCTACAACCAAACGCCGCAAAAGGCAAAAAATTCGGAGAAGTATACAAAACTAATCAAACATAGTCAACATCTACCGAAAAGTTAAGAAATTCTTCTTATTCTTCCTGTTTTTTTGTTCTACTGAGGTTGGAAAATGGGACGATATTTATTTTTCATAAGCGAACTTACGGGTGGAATTGAAACAGAAAAAACTTATAATTCTACATAATATTTGTTGACAAAAACACTACAGTTAAGTATAATGAAATCAATTTCATTGAAAAATAATTCATTATGGGTTATGGCGTATGTTTGTAGGAAGAAAAGAAGAAATAAATATAATCAGAGACACAGCTTCAAAAAGCAACGTAAGCTTATTGCTTTATGGGAAAAGAAAGGTCGGGAAAACTACTTTATTAAATAAAGCGATGGAAAGCAGTGAGAATTTGACGGTTTATTACGAATGTATAAAATCAACGATGAAAGATAATATTGATGGTTTTGTCGACGCTTTGTTTAAGAAAAAAGTGCTTCCTGTAAAATTGATTTTCAATACGTTGCAGGATGTTTTTGCGTATCTGAATACGCTCCCGATTAAATTAAACGTGATAATCGACGAATATCCGTATTTAAAAAAGTTTGAAAAATCCGAAACCGTGGATTCGATTTTTCAGAACGTAATAGATAATTATCTAAAAAATATATGTTTGTTCATATCCGGTTCGCATATCGGAATGATGAAAGATTTATTGGAAGAAAGGAGTGCTCTATACGGCAGATTTAACGTTATTATCAAGTTGAAAGAATTGAATTACGTTGAATCGGCAGAATTTTATCCCGAGAAATCCATATATGATAAGGTTGGAACTTTCGCGATTTTCGGCGGTTCACCGTTCGTAAACGGTTGTTTAGACCCAAGAAAGTCGTTGAGAGAAAACGTTATAAACACTATATTAAATCCTTTCAGCGCCGTTAGTAATTATGCGGAAAATTTGTTAATGTCCGATTTATCGGGTAGTATAAATGCTGAAAGAATATTATTTTTCGTGGCTAACGGAAAGAAAAAATATAAAGATATCGAATGCGGACTGGAAATGGACAGCAACGGTCTTTTAAGTAAGCACTTAAAGACTATGGTCGATATGGACCTTTTGTCAAAAGTATATCCGATAAACGCAGTCGGGGACAAGAAGAAGGTATATTACGAAATCAACGATAATTTATTACGGTTTTATTATGCGTACGTCTACAAAAATAAAAGCGCTTTGCAGGTGCTTGGCGCGGAGAATTTTTATGACGAATATATTGCGCCGTCCATCATAACTTTTATTTCGCATAGATTTGAAGAAATAGGAAGGACGTATTTTTCGCTTTTAGTTAAAAATAATAAAATAAAAGGCATCTCGGATATCGGCACTTATTATTACGACGACAGCACAAGAAAGAAAAACGGCGAGTTCGATATCGTATTAAAGACGAAAGTCGGGTATAACGTATACGAGGCAAAATATTATAAAAATAAGTTGTCCGAAAAAGAGATGTCGGAAGAGGAAAAACAGGTTAAAGGTATTCAAGGGATAAGTATAAATAGAATCGGATTTATAACGGTTTCGGGCGTAGAGAATAAGGTGGAACGATTTGAATACGTAGACGGCTGTGATTTATATAGCGCAGATTTGACGTAACAATTTTAAATGAGATGTTGGGAAATGTATGAGTGATTTGGAAAAATTGCACTTTGAGTATGATGAGTTGTTAAAACGTTACGAGGCTTTGCAACTAGAAAATAACGTCTTGCGTAATGAAAACAGCGAACTTCACGAAGCATTAGAGCGGTATCGAAAGAATGGCGAAGTTGTTATGACAAAAAATGTTTCGGCTGAATCGACTCGAGACAGTAAAAACGATGACGGCAAAATAAAAGAGTGCACAACCAATGAAGAGTATTTGCAGCCTTTTATCAATAGATTAAGTTCGACGCAAGAAAAAATATCTTTGTTTCGTTCGTTGTTCAAAGGACGAGATGACGTGTTTGCAAAAAGGTGGCATAGTAAGAATACGCAAAAATCGGGCTATCAACCTGTTTGTAAAAACGAATGGGTTGAAGGTTTGTGCGATAAATCGCAAAATAAGTGTTCGTCGTGTCCGAATCGCGAATTTGCCTCTCTTACAGATAAAGACATTTTTAATCATCTTGCCGGAAAAGATCCTTACGCGCGCGACGTGGTGGGCATATATCCTATGCTTACCGATGAGTCATGCACTTTTTTATGCATTGATTTTGATGGTGATAATTATCTTCGGGATATTTCCGCCGTAAAACAAGTTTGTAAAGATTTGCATATCTTTGCGGCAATAGAAAGATCAAGGTCGGGTAACGGCGCTCATTTATGGGTGTTTTTCGAAGAATCTATATCTGCAAAAATAGCAAGAACGTTCGGTAGCAGTCTGTTAACTAAAGCAATGGAGAATTGCGGGTTGATGTCGTTGTCGTCTTACGATAGAATTTTTCCGAATCAGGATAATATGCCTGACGGAGGATTTGGTAATTTAATTGCATTGCCTTTGCAGGGTCTTGCAAGAAAAAGCGGTAACAGCGTTTTTGTCGATGAAAATTTTAACGTTTACGACGATCAATGGGCGTATTTGAATTCCATAAAAAAGATTTCCGTTGAGCAAATAAACGATATTGTAAATAATAAAAAAGAAGAGTCCGAGTTGGGCGAACTTGTAAAAAGCGATGAGCAAAAACCGTGGGAAACAAAGGTAAAAAAGTCTCTGACTCGTTTTGATTTTCCGTCAAAAATCGAAATAGTCCACTCGAATATGTTATATGTAAAAATCGACGGGTTGTCGGAGCGGGCGAAAAATGCTATAAAAAGACTTGGCGCATTTAAAAATTCCGAATTTTATAAAGCGCAGGCAATGCGGTTCCCCGTATATGACAAACCAAGGATAATTTGCACTTCGGAAATTATTGACGATTATATTGCGTTGCCCAGAGGATGTAAGAAATCTTTATGTGAATTGTTGACAAATGCGTCGGTAGACTTCGGTTTTATAGATATGACGAACGCAGGAAATGCAATTGCGGTGCAATTTAACGGCGAATTAAGGGAAAATCAGATAGTTGCCGCCGAAGCATTATTGAGTCGAGAAACAGGCGTATTATCGGCGGCAACTGCATTCGGAAAAACCGTTGTCGCGGCAAATATCATATCAGTGCGTAAAAGAAACACGTTGATTTTAGTACATACGCGGGCGTTGCTTAACCAATGGAAGAAATCACTTGAGAGTTTTTTAACGTTTGATAACTTTTTGCAAGATAAAAAAGGTTGTTCTTTAACCTCGCGCTCTCCGATAGGCGTTTTATGTTCCGGGAAAAATTCTTTAGGCGGAATTGTGGATATTGCCGTAATGCAGTCGCTCGTATCTGACGGCGAAGTTAAGTATATAGTACGCGGGTATGGGATGGTTATTATCGACGAATGTCATCACGTTCCCGCAATCAATTTTGAACTTATCATGAAATACGTCAACGCAAAATACGTTTACGGGTTATCGGCAACCCCGTATCGTCAGGACGGAAAACAACCGATTATATTTATGCAATGCGGAGAAATTCTTTATCGTTACGACGCAAAGGAGCAAATCGAGAAAAGCGATTTTGAGCATTTTCTCATACCTGAATTTACGGAGTACAAGGATATCGCTGCAAAAAATAAAGGCGTTACTACGCTATATAAAGAATTGTCAACGGATAAAAAACGTAACGAAAAAATTGTGGCGGACGTCGTTGCCGCCGTAAAAGCCGGGAAAACACCTATAGTTCTTACGGAACGAAGAGAACACGTCAAAATCCTGGTTTCAATGCTTGAAAACGAATGTATTGAAATTATAAAACTTGTTGGTAGCGCGTCGGCAAAAGAGCGTAGGGAAACTATGGATAAATTAAACGAAATTCCTTCCGATAGATCGTTGATTATCGTTGCAACGGGGCGATTCGTCGGAGAGGGGTTTGATTATCCTCGGCTCGATACGTTATTTTTAGCATTGCCGATATCGTGGAAGGGCAAAGTTGCGCAATACGCGGGGCGATTGCATCGCAGTTATCCGGGGAAAAAAGAAGTTTGTATTTACGATTATATAGATATACATATTCCCGTTTTTGAAAAGATGTATCAAAAAAGATTGAAAAGTTATTCTTCAATCGGGTACAAAGCGCGAACTTCAATAAACGAGTGTCGCAATGATTGGTCTAACGATATTATTTTTGACGGCAAAAACTATTATGTCGAGTTTTTTAACGATATAAGGCGAGCAGAAAGGGAAATAATAATATTTTCACCGAAGATAAACGAAAAGCGTATCAGTGAATTGATTAAATCTTTCTATACAAATTTAAAAAGCGGCGTTACGGTAAGTATTGTTTTATCGGAAGAAATTAAAAAAACGGAAAGTCCGGATGAGAAAATCGAAAGCGGAACAGAAAAATTAAAAGATTTTGGAATAAACGTATTTTATAAACCCGACGTTAAGATTAAGGCGGCTGTTTTCGATCAAAAAACGGTTTGGTACGGTAGCGTAAATTTTCTCGGGTACAGTAGTCATGATGATAGCGTAATCAGGATTGAAAACGAGTCCATAGCAGGTAATATAATAGATCTTTTACAAGAATAAAATGAGATTTTAGTAGAATTTACAATGATGACTAACTGTAAATGATTAACTGTAAAATACTTGACATATGTCAAGTAATATGCTAATATTGTTTTATGAAAAATTTTAAAGATCAAATTATAATCGAAAAACAAGATTTAACTATGTTAAAATGGAGCAAGATTCGCAATTCGTCCGGAACGGCGGGGTCGTTTCTGAAAGCTTATACCAAAACGGGTAATAAAAAGACGTATTATAAATTATCCAATTACGACAATGTTAAGGGTGTAGTTGGAGTGGAAAGCGTTAACGAAATAATCGTAGACAGATTATTGAATATATTGGGAGTAGAGCATTTACATTATCGGTTGATTCACGCCGATATAAAAGTTGACGAAAAGATTTTGGAAACGTATGTTTGCGAGTCTGATGATTTTAAAGATTTAAACGAAGATAAATCGCCTTTGGATAATTATTACGACGTAGAGCATAAAGTAGGAGAAGATAAAATATCGTTTTGTTTGAATAACGGGTGGGAAAAGTATATTTACGAAATGTTTGTCGTCGATTTTTTGATTTTGAACAGGGATAGACACGGCGCAAATATAGAAGTGTTAAGAAATCGAAAGAAACGAACCATCAGGCTTGCACCTTTATTTGATCATGGATTATCGCTGCTTTTCAATTGTTATACGGAAGAAGAAATTTCAAAATTTAACCCGATGGATGATAAAAAAATCAATTCATATCTGGGTAGTAATTCCGCAAGAGAGAATTTGGATTTGATTCCGAAAGATAAATTGCCTGTATTTAATTCTTTAAAAGATAGCGATAAAGAAGTTCTTTTCATGGACTTACATGGCGTAATAAGTCAACAAATGATCGATAAAATATGGGAGACGATTTATTCGAGGTGGATTTTTTATGAAAATTTTTGCAATAAAGGAAAATAATGCCGTTAATGCTGTCGGCTATTTATTTTATTACGAAAAAACTAAAGAGTTTTATATAGAGTTACCTGATGGTTTAGACGAATGGGATATTCCGATGTTACTGTCGTCTTTATACAAAAAGGGGAAAAGAACGATAGGCGATTATTGGAGTAAAACGTGGGTGAGTCAAAGAATCATTCCTTCCGACAGGCAAAATATAGGACAAATTTTGCGGGACAATAAATTAAAGCGTTATGATGAGTTTGATTTGTTGTGTTTAGCGGGCGGTAGATGCGAACAAGATGATTTTTATATAACGCAGATTAAAAGCGACAGTTTACCGTCAGAAATTTCAGAGAGAAGAAAAAAAAGACTTCAAAACATAACCCTAATAGATAACGGAAAAGCCGTCGCGTTTTTTAAGAATAACGTTATTAAAATATGTGACTTGCATAATTATTGCGGAGCAAATGCTGAGTTGCTGACCGACGGTTACGGGATAAGAGCGAATGGGCAAGACGTGATAACGAGTGAAGAATTATATAAGAATGGTAAAACGGTGCAACTAACCGTAGATGATTTTTCGCTTTTAATAAAGGGCAACGTTGTCAATACGGTGGAAGCGATGAAGTTGTTAAATTGTACAAGACAATATATAAACGAACTTGTAAAAAACGAAGTGCTTCACCCGATAAAAAGTTATGATAAGAATACAATATTTCTCAAAAACGAAGTATTAAGCGTAAGTTGGACTTAATTATTACGGTATAAACCTAAACGAATGGCAGAGCATCCGGCTGTTAACCGGAGGGTCGTAGGTTCAAACCCTACTCGGGGAGCCATCTTTGTAGTACGAAAAAGCTACAAAACATAAAAAGCACAAGATTTAGTAGGTCTTGTGCTTTTTTGTTACTATATTTAGTGTTTTGCGCACCTTGCGGAATATTTGAATTTAAGAGCTGCATTTTGACCTGTTTTTTGAAAAACAGGACTTGAACTGACGACTTCGTTTTAATCCCCGCCTGACACCTACAATTTAATACAAATCTTTTAAGAGAGAACAAGGATAAATGTTCTCTCTTTTTTTATGCCGTTTTGAGGGGTGATTTCCTATTTACGGTGAAAAAAATTATAATTAAAACAGTAAATCGAAAGGAGTTTTCAATGAAATATAAAGATTGGTTACACTATTAAATGGAGAGTGGAAAAATGTATTAAAGAAAGGTGAACATTCAATAGTTTTATTTAATGCGGTTCAATTTCAATGTAGTTTGGGGAATAAACTTTCGGGAATGTCTTCATATAAAAATAAGAAAAAGAGAGATGTGTGTGTGCGCGAAAAAGAAGCTGCTTTGGCCGCATCGATAACTAGAGGCAATGCGCCTG
>CAVLAV010000092.1:0-7177 GCA_963660735.1 bacterium | reverse complement strand
CGGTAAAAACGGGTGAGTTCGACACGACCGTAAAGCGCGCTCCCGAATTCGTTACCGACGACGAAACTATCGAAAAGCGCGACCATTCTTCTGATATGCCCGCGTGGGGCTACGCAATAATTGCCGTAGCCTGCGCGGCGGCAATAGTCGCCTTGATAATAATTATTTTGCGCGTATTAAAAAAGAAAAAGGCGTAGTTTTTTAAGTAGGAATACACCCGCACTAACAATGCGTGGTAAAATTTCCGTGTCATCGCGAGCGTTAGCGTGGCGATCCCCCTGAAAAAAGTACGCGGCATATATCTCGCACGAATAAAGCGACCGCCGCACTCAAAGAGTGCGGCGGTCGCTTTATTGGTGGGGGCGGTAGGGCTCGAACCTATGACCTCTACCATGTCAAGGTAGCGCTCTAACCAACTGAGCTACGTCCCCGTAAATTGCTATATTATAATACCAAATATATAAGAATTTGTAAAGGATTTTAGGGCGGTTTAGAAAATTTTTTTATTTTTCTCGTTAAAATTAAGTTGATTTTTTTGGCGAAAAGTGCTATCATAAAAAAGTAATAACGAGTGGCAGATTTTAAATGCGTAAATCCGGTTGTACGGATTTGCGCATTATTTTTTTTGCCCTTGAAAGGAGTTTTATGGAAGAAAAAGTAGTTCAAAACAAAATGGCGGTAGAAAGCGTAAGTAAACTTTTTTGGAAGTTGGGTTTGCCTATGATTGTATCTATGGTGTTGCAGGCGCTTTATAACGTGGTGGACAGCGTATTCGTTACTAATATGCAGGGCACGGGCGCGTTCGCAAACGAGGCGTTGACTATCGCTTTTCCCGTGCAAATTATGATTATAGCGATAGGCGTGGGTACGGGCGTAGGACTTAACGCAATGCTGTCTAAAAGTCTTGGTAAAAGCGATAAGGAAACGGTAAACGCCGTGGCGGGTAACGGAATATTTTTGTCTTTCGTTATATACGCCGTATTTTTGCTTTTCGGGTTGTTCCTGTCAAAGTGGTTTATAGGGCTTTTCACGCGCGACGAGCAAGTGCTTGAAATGGGTACGGAATACTTGCGTATATGCACTTGTTTTTCGCTCGGCTCAATCGGGTACACCGTGTACGAAAGATTTTTGCAGGCTACGGGCAAAACCGCGCTTTCGACCGTGGCGCAAATTTCGGGCGCGGTAACTAACATCGTACTCGATTACGTTTTTATTTTTCCGCTCGGAATGGGCGTTGCGGGTGCGGCGTGGGCGACGATAATAGGACAGTTCGTTTCGCTTTTCGTCGCAATGCTCTTCCATTATCTTTTGAATAAAGAAGTCGGCGGCGGCGTAAAGTGTATAAAACCGCGTGCGGACATAATTAAAGGCATTTATAAAATAGGCGTTTCGGCGGCAATAATGCAGGCTCTTTTGTCGGTAATGATGGCGGGTATGAACGCCGTTTTAGGCAACGCCGACGCGGATTCCACAGTTCTCGTAGGAGCGTTCGGAATATACTATAAAATACAGCAAATCGCCTTATTCGCGGCTTTCGGACTTTCAAATACGATAATTACTCTGCTTTCGTTCAACTACGGGATGAAGGATAAACAAAGGTGCTTGGATTGTATAAAAGTCGGCGTTTGGGGTACGGTTGCCGTAACCCTGATTATAACGGTTTTATTTGAAATTATAGCAAAGCCGCTCACCAAACTTTTCGCACTCTCCGGCGGGAGTTCGGTTGCGCTTACGGACGTATGCGCAAAAGCGGTACGCATTGCAAGTTTAAGTTTTGTTTTTATGGGTTTCAACGTGGCGGTGCAGGGCGTTTTGCAGGCGCTCGGCAGCGCGATAAAACCGCTTTTGACGGCTTTTATGCGGTTAATACTTTTCGCATTGCCGACTGCATACTTGTTCACTCTTTCACCCGACGTATTAAACGTCGTGTGGTGGACGTTCCCCGTAGCGGAAATACTTACTTGTATTTTTTCGGCAATCTTTTTGCGGTCTGCAATAAAAAATACTTTGGTTAAAGCGTAAAAAAACGCCGCCTGCGGAATCTTCCGCAGGCGGCGCACTTATTTTAGTTGCCCGCAACTTTAACTTTGATTTTAGCGGTAACGTCGGGCAGGAATTTAATTTCCACGGGATATACGCCCGCCGACTTTATAGCGTCTTTTAAAATAACTTTGCGTTTGTCTACGTCGTAGCCGAGACTCACGAGGTTATCGGCTATTTCCTTCGAGGTAACGCTGCCGAAAAATTTACCGTTTTCGCCGCATTTAACGTAGCAGGTTATCTCCTTGCCGTTTAAGGACGCGGCTACTTCTTTCCATTTTTTTATTTCTTCCGCCTTATGAAATTCGGCGGCTTTCTTTTGCCCGTTGACCGCGTTTATTTCGGTAGAAGTTGCCTCTACCGCGAGTTTCTTTTTAAATAAACAGTTCCTCGCGTAGCCGTCGCTCACCTCTATAACGTCGTTTTTCTTGCCCGACCCTTTTACGTCCTGTAACAAAATAACTTTCATATTTACCTCCTGCAATTATTTATATTTGATAAGCTTAGACGAAAGTACAATTATTATTTCTATGGGAATACCGAGTATGAATATCAGCCAAAGTTGGTAATCGAAAAACTGCACGAAAATGCACCCGAGCAACGACCATAAAAATACCGATTTAAGTATGGTGGACGCGAGTTTGCTTTTAAGCCATTTTCGATTAAGGTTGATAAGCACGAGCGCGCTTGCGGGTACTGCCCAAGCGAAGGCTTGCCAAAAAACTATCGGCTCGCTCCTGAACGCGTAGCAGTATACGAAGGCTATCGTGGAGCATAAAAATATAATGGTAACCGATAGCACGGCTATCGTAATTTTACGCTCTGCCTCGGCTTTCTTGTCGTCTTTAGTTTGCGAAAGCGTTTCTTCCGCATTTTCGTGCGTTAAGTAGTCGAGCGTAACGCCGTACATATCGCACAGTGCGGAAAGAATAGAAATATCGGGTAGTGAATCGGCGTGTTCCCATTTGGAAACCGACTTGTCCGAGTAGTTAAGCGCGTTCGCTACGTCCGCCTGAGTTAAGTTTTTGCTTTTCCTCAAGGCAATCAGATTATTTGCGACCGTAGTCTTAATATCGTCTTTCATAACTATATTATAAATCATTTTAATATAAAAATCAACCTTTTTTGCAACTTTTTCTACAATTCTAATTTTAGTAGAGTTGTGTTTTGTCCCTTCTCGCGGGGTTAGAACGGCAATCTCTCATAATTCTATATAAGTAGAGATAGTTTATATTAGATTTCCTTGCCTTTTTTTCGCGTTCGGGGTATAATGTAAGTATCAACGACGGAAAGGAAGAGTTCAAATGAAAGTTCTCGTTTTAAGTTGCTCCACTGGAGAAGGGCATAACAGCGCGGCGAAAGCGATATGCGAGGCCTTGACGGCTGCGGGCGCGGAATACGAATTTAAAGATCCCGTTTCGTTCCGTGGAGAGAAAACTCCTAAAAAGATAGCCTCGTTGTATAACAACCTTATTAAAAAAACGCCCGCGGCGTTCGGTATGGTATACAAAATAGGCGACGTATACGACAGGTCGCCTTTGCCGTCGCCCGTGTACGCTTGGAACGCCGCTTACGCGGACAAACTTGCCGATTATATAAAAAATCAAGGGTTCGACGCGGTTATAACCACCCACCTTTACGGGATGCTCGCTTTAACCGCGGCAAAGAAAAACGGCGATATTTACGTGCCGATTTTCGGCGTGGGTACGGACTATACGATGATTCCTTTCACCCGCGACGCCGTAATGGACGAGTTTTTCGTTCCGCATAAAGACCTTTTAGGTTTTTACAGCGAAAAGGGCGTGGAAGAAAAAACGCTTAACCCCACGGGTATTCCCGTTTCGCCCAAGGTTACTTCCGCACCCGAAAAACTTAAGGCGCGCGAAATTCTCGGTTTGCCGCAGGATAAAAAGATAGTCCTTTTAATGTCGGGCGGCGTAGGTTGCGAGAGCGTTAAACCTCTTTTGAAAAAGTTGCGCAAAAACGAGGATGGCGGCACGCTTTGGGTCGTTCTCGTCGGAAACAATCAAAAACTTAAACGAACGATAGAAAAGAGCGTTCCCGCGGACAAGGTTTTGCCCGTCGGGTTTACGGATAAAGTCGCGCTTTATTTAAGGGCGTCGGACGTGGTGATAAGCAAGGCGGGCGGACTTTCGAGTACCGAAGTTGCCGCGTCGCGCGTGCCGCTCGTGCATTTTAAGCCTATCCCGGGGTGCGAAACCTGCAACGCAAAATTCTTTGCGGCAAAGGGTATGTCCGTGCTTGCCAAAAACGGCAAAGAGGCAATCGCTTTGGCGGAAGAACTTTTGACTAACGAAGAAAAGAGAAACGCTATGATCGCGGCGCAACAGCGAGAGATAAATCCTCACGCCGCCGACGATATAGTAAGGAGTATTGAAAAATGGATTTCAAACAAGTGATAACCTACGTTATCTGCATTATAGGCGGCTTTTTGCTCGGCTCGGTGCAGTTTTGCCGCATTATTCCGCACGCAATTAAAAAGGTGGACGTATGCGCGCTTTCGGACGACGGAAACCCCGGCGCGGCAAACGCTTTTAAGCATTGCGGAATATTCATAGGGTCGGTTTGTCTTTTACTCGATATTTTAAAAGGCTTTGCGCCCGCGTTTTTGGCTATTGCTTTTTTGCCCGTAAACAACGCTTTCTTTTCGCTCGTTATGTTTGCTCCCGTACTCGGACACTCCGTCGGCGTTTTCAACGATTTTAACGGCGGCAAGTGTATAGCGACTTCTTTCGGCGTAGTTTTGGCAACGCTTTTCGTTACTTGGATAGGCGTTATCCTCGCCGTAACCTATATTATAGTGGTGGGACTGTTCAAAACCGAACATCGCTCGGGCAGTATAATTACTTTTTCTATCTTTGCCGTAAGCGCGTTCGCGGCGGGGTTTATCGTTCACGCACCGTTCGTCGGCATAGGCTTTTTGCTTATTTCCATAACGGCTATAATCAAACATTTGCCCAAGCATAAATCGGACGAACCTGCCGACGATATATCCGTCGTTGCCTGATTTCGACTGTACGCCGAACGGAAAATTTTTCCGTTCGGCTTTTTTTACGTTGACAAACGACGGTAAGTAGTGGTAAAATATAATTATGAAAAACGTATATAAACTCGTACCCGAGTATAAAGATTACTTATGGGGCGGCGAAAAACTTAAAACCGATTACGGTAAAAAGACGGACAAAACGCCTTGCGCCGAAAGTTGGGAGTTGTCGCTTAACCCTCACGGCTTAACCAAAGACGAGGACGGCAAAACGCTTGCCGAAGTTTTAACGCCCGAAAAAACGGGAAAAAACTGCGAAAAATTCGAGTTTTTTCCCGTGCTTATCAAGTTTATCGACGCAAAACAAAATTTGTCGGTGCAAGTTCATCCGTCGGACGATTACGCGCTTAAATATGAAAATTCTTACGGCAAAACCGAATCTTGGTATATAGTCGATGCGGAAGAGGGCGCGGGCATATACTGCGGCTTTAAACGCAATACGAATAAGGAAGAATTTTTGCAGAGCCTTGCGAGCGGCGAGGTGGAAAATCTGCTTAATTTTATTCCCGTAAAAAAAGGCGATTGCTATTTTATCCCCTCGGGAACGGTACACGCCATAGGTGCGGGGTGCTTGATACTCGAAATTCAGCAAAACAGCGATTTGACTTACAGGGTATACGACTATAATCGCCGCGGCGCGGACGGTAAATTGCGCGAACTTCACGTGGATAAAGCGGTTAAAGTAATAAACTTTAATAAATACGAGCCGAAACTTTTCGCGGGCGACGAAAATCCGCGAGTAATAACCGAGTGCGGTTATTTCAGGTCGAGAGAACTCGTTTTAAACGGCGAATTTACCGAGAAAAACACAGACAGTTTTACTTGCGTTACCGTAACCGAAGGCAGCGGCGAGATAAACGGCGAAAAATTCGTTAAAGGCGACAGTTTCTTCGTTTGCGCCGCCGTGGAATATCATTTAAAAGGCACGGGCAAAGTTATTTTAACTTGCGTTCCGTAATAAAAAATAAGCCCTGCGGGGTCGCGATTTAAACGCGACCCCGCAGGGCGTTTTGTTTATTCTCGTCTTAATTTTTCGACTGCATCCGTCAAAACTTCGCCTACAGTGTCCAAATCGGCGGGCAGACCGCCTTTCAGATATTGCATAATCGTATCCACGCACGCGCTTACGAGAAAATACACTTGCACGGCGCGTTTTTCGTAGTCGGGCGAAAACCCTTGCGGGATTTTTTCCGAAGTAATCTTTTTAGAAAATACTGTCTTTAATTTCGTCGCGAAAAACGATAGTTCCGAGGCGTTAGCCGCCATTTTATAACTTTCTTCGTTGTCCTTTATAAACGCCAACACTTTATTTAGATATTGCGTATAGTCCTCGGCGTTTGCGTCGGCAATCTGGTCGAGCGTTAAGTTGAGTTGCTCTATAAGTTCGTTTTCAAATTCTTCCGCTACGGCGTAAATGTCCTCGTAGTGGTAGTAAAAAGTCGTTTTTGTAATATCCGCACGGGCGGCAAGTTCGTTTATCGTTATTTCGTTTATTGATTTTTTCTCGGCAAGCAATTCCGTAAAAGCGTGCCGTATCCATTTTTTAGTTCTTTCCGAATTCCTGTAAGTTTTCATATTTTTTTACCTTTTTGCCGTTTTGGTAAGAATTCTTACCGAGGGCGAAATATAGTCGTTTTCTTTTTGCTACGATAATATTATACTATCGCCGTACTGATTTTGCAAGCAATTTGCAACTAAAGTAAGAAATTTAAATTGTGGCTAAAAAGGAGTAATTATGAAAACTAAAAACAAGGTAAAAAATATCGTTATTATCCTGCTTTTCGTTGCGGCGGCAATTCTGTCTGCTGTAACTATGGGCAAAGTGGCGATAAATTACAATCTTGCCGATTATCTCGGTAAGGACACGCAAACCAAAATCGCGCTCGATATAATAGACGACGAATTCGGCGCGACGGGTACTATTCAGGTAATGGCGGAAAACGTTTCGCGGGATACCGCCGACGAGATATGCGATAAAATCGAGAGCGTTAATAACGTTCCTTACGGTAAACTTCGATAAGTACGACGAGAAATATTACAAAAATAATAACGCGCTCTATATAGTTATCGTAG
>CAVLAV010000091.1:0-7277 GCA_963660735.1 bacterium | reverse complement strand
ATATTTATCGAAATAATCTCTTATTACTTCCGCCACGCGGATAAGTTTTTGTTTTTTCTCCTGTTTAGTCAGCGTTTCCGATTCGTTTATCGCGGTTTTGCAATAGTCGTAAATCGTAGTATAGGCGGTTGCGCCCGTTTTGAAAAATTCTTCCTGTCTGACGAACGAAACAAAACGATTGAGTTTAGTGAGTTCGTCGTTGGTAAAGTCGATTATGCTTTTATCCGCATTAAAAGCGGGATCGCGGAAATACACGTCGCCTTTTACGACCCTGAAATAATTTACGCCCTGCAAGTGGAAAAGTTTTAAAAAAGTGGTTTTTCCGTAGCCGTTGCGCCCCTTTACAAGCAAAAAGTCGCCCTCGTTTATATCAAACGAGCCGTAATCTATGGTAAAACGGTATTTTTTGCCGTCTTGCGCGTTTTCGGCGAGAACGCCTATTTTTAAGTCTTTTACTTCGACTACTCTCTTATTCTGCGACATCTCGTAAGCCTCCCGAATAGCAGCAGCGAATAAACGCCGCCCGTTACCGCCGCAAATACCAAGTATATTGCGGTCGGCAATAAATAAAATTTACCGTAATACCCGAGCGAAACCGCGAAAATCGCGACCACGGGCAGTAACGGCAAAACGAATTTTATAAAAGTATCGAGAGTCATCCGCGCGAGCAATTTTCGTGCGGGCAAACCCTCGTTATTCATTAAAAAGTAATCCTTATATCTCGGCGAAAACATAAAATATTCGCACACGGCAAAACAAACGGCGTAAGCCGCCGCGGCGAAAATCGCCGCGGCGGTTATATTTTGCACCGCCGTCTGTTTTAAATTTTTTAAAAACGTACTGCTTTGTCTGCCGTAGTACACGTCGCACTCACCCGACAAGTTAGAAAACTTCGCGCCGCTTACAAGTTCCGCGTTATACGCAAGCAGTATAACTCCGTCGTAGCCGTATCTTCCGTCAAGCCCCGTTTGCGGAGCGAGATACCCCGCCACGCGATAACCCGCAACACCGTCTTTTACGACTATTTCGTCGCCTATCTCTATCCCTTTTTCCTTCGCCGCGTTTTTGCTTATAAGGCACTCGCCCGTTTTAAGCGAACCTTGAAAAAGTATGGCGTTGTCGTCGTAAGTTACGCCGTCTTTGACCATATATGCGTCGCAAAAAAGCCTTTTGCCCTTACCGACGAGCGATATTATTCCGTTAAGATTATAAAACGAATCGCCGTCGGGTTTAGGGTCGGTATCGGCAACGACCGCCTCTTTGCACGAGGTATTGTTAAACCTGTAAATTTCAGCGCACGCGGCGGCGGTTTCCTTTGCGAAAAGCGCGAAAACGAAAATATATACCGCGAGCGACACGACGAAAATTATAAAATGCAGCGCGTACCGTCTGAAAAACACTCCCGCTATAAAATCCGACGATTTACCCATAATACGCCGTCAACCCCTGAGCGAGTCGCTCTCTTCCTGTTTAGAGTAGTTGGCGTAGAGTTTATCGGTATAGACCTTGCTTACTATCAAAGTTACGGGAATTGCAACGAGCGCAGGCAAAGACAACGCAAGTACCGTACCCAACGCCGCGTCTATAAAGTGCGATAAAAGTCCTACAACGAACAACACCGCGAAAGTAATTACCGCAACCGCCGCGGCGCACACGCTGCCGCCGACCGCGTAAGCGGAAAATAATTTTTTCTTTGCAACGCCGCTATCCCTTTCGGTTTTGTCGCTCGCGCGATTGATAACTATGAATAACGCGATTATCGCGGAATAGAAAACCGCTATTGCTATCGCCACGCCCGTATTTACGGTTTTTACGCGCTGCTCTAAACGAGCGGTTTTATGCTTGGCGTTTACCTCGTAAAGTTCGGCTTTGGACTCCACGTTTTTATTTACGTCGAGCGCGGATTTAAGCGTGGCGTAGCACCCGTCGCCGTCGGCTTTTACGAACGCGCCCGTATACACGGGAGTAATGTTTTTAATATCGTATGCCGCCCTCATATCGGCGGTATAATCGAGCAGAACTATGCCGTCGGTATAGAGGTTATATGAGCAGGCAAGACACACCGCCTTAACCTTTTGATTTACGGTTTTTCTGCCCGAACCCGTACCCCATACGAAAGAAATGCTATCGCCGACAGTCGCGTCCAAAACTTCCGCCGCCGTTTCGTCGATAACCGCGCCTTCGCCGTCAAAGCTGCCCTTTATAAGCGTTTTATCGCCTAAAAAGCCTATTTTTTCGTTAGCCTTATACTGTGCCGAGGAAACGAACGCGCTCACGCCCTTACCTTTTAAAAACAAATTAGTAAAAAGGTGATAGGGATAAACGCTTGCCACGCCGTCGCCGTTTTCGATTGCGGTAAGTTCCGACTCTGCGGGCATTTCGATTAAATAGTCGAACTCGGTGCGAGTATAACTGCTGCGCTTTGCCTCGACCACTTTTACGCTCTCTATATTATAAATACCCAACGCGAGTATGCCCGCGATAAGTAAAACCGAAGTTATTATTACTTTAAGATTTTTTTTCAGTATTTCCATAATCATCCCTCTATTAAATACTTACGGATAAGGAATTAGAGAATGCCGACGAGTAGAAACTTTCGTCCTCAACGCCGTCTTTGCCGAACGCTTTAACTTTCAAAAACGTATCACCCGAAAAAAGCGTTCCGTTAATCCACGCGTTACCGATTATCGCCTGCATTTCCGCGCCGGGTTTAATATCGCCCGTAACCATAATCTTTTCGCTTCTTTGACCGCTTTCGGTTTCAAAAGTAAGCGGATTATTATCAATGTCGTAAATTATGTAATAACTCGCGTTTTTAACGTGATTCCATTTAAGCGCCCACGTAGAGGCGTCGTAAGTTATTACGGGTGCGGCAAGCGTGCCTTTGTCTATATCAATCGTTCTCGTAAAGCCGTCCGCGCCCCAAATTTTGTTGTTTCCGTCGAGCGAAAATTCTATTTTGAGTTGAACGCCCGTACTTCCGCTTACCTTTTGAGGGACCATACGCACTATCATAGTGTAGTTTTTAATATCCTCGGTACTTGCCCCTATTTTAAAGGACGCCTGAACGTTACGGGTAACTTTATCCTCTAACATATCGTGCGATACTTCGACGGAAGTCGAACTAGTGCTTGCCTGTTGCATAGTCGCGTCGAGGACTTCAAGGCTATCAAATCTTGCGGTTGTCTTAAAATAAGACTGTCCGTCGTTCTCCTGTCTTGGGGTGAGCGTAAATACGATTATAAGGTAATAAATCGTACCCACCTCAAATTTTACTTCTTTTTCGGTTTGCGTACCTTCAAGAGGATCTTCCGCGTTGGGCGTGAATAAATCCTGCGCGACGAAACCGTATTTGGGCGTACTTATATCTACGTCCGTTCCCGTTTTATCGTCGTCAAGGCTCGGTTTTTTGCACGCAAGCATACACGAGGCGGTCGCCGCGGCAAGAATAATTGCTATAATCGTTTTAATAATTTTTTTCATTTTGTCGTACCCCAAGTTCGAGTAGTTTCTACTCCGTTCATCTTTATGGTAACGGAAATACCCGTAGCGTTAGCGTTAGTAATTCTTATCCTGAAACTTCTATCCGTGAGTTGATTCCACGGTTTCGTTTTTTCCGCGTCGGTGCTCGATTTATCGCCATCCCAAACGGTTACCGTGTAGGTAAAGTCGTTAGGACTGGTGTTTTCGTCGAATATAACGAGTGCGTAGTTATTACCCGCCGTATACGTTATTTTAAACCAAACGTTTGCTATCGTAAACTGAACCGAATTACTCATAACCGAACGAAGATAATAAACTTCGCCGTCTAATTTACCCTCCATTACCGCGCAAGCGTCGTAAACGCCCGCGTCCAACGCGCTGACGCTGTTACCTTTTAACTCAACGAACTCACCGCTTCCGTTCTTTTTATAATAGAAAGTATACCCCTCGCTCTTGCTTTCGACAGTCAGCGTATTATCCACGCTATTGTACACGGGGGTTACGGGTTGACCGTATTTTCTGACGGTTATCGTCGCGCCGTTTTCGGAATCGAGTAAATAAGTATATCCTTTGTAAGAGTCTGCCGAAAGTCTGCCGTACACCGCGTAAGCAGTATTTTCCATAAGGTTGGCTATGTAGCAAGTTCTTTCGGTTGCGCCGTCGGCGTAATAACATGTGAGCGTTACGCCGTCTTCTTCGCTTTCGTAAGCAAACCTTTCGCCGTCCTCGTACTTTACACTTATTTTAGGCGCGGCAAATTTATAAACGGTAACCGTGGTAATTTCCGAATTTATTTCGGTCGTGTTTTCGGTTTTAATATAAGCGGTAACGGTGTATAACCCTGCGTCGAACGCCGTGGGAAGTTCCGAAACGGTTTCGCCGTTCACGGTATAAACCGCCGTCTGCCCCTCTTTAACGGAAATAGCCGACCAACTCATACAATCTTTATCTAACACGAGTTCGGGCGCGGCGAGTTTAGTAAGCGTAACCGTAGCGAAATAAACTTTTTCGTCTTGTTCGTATACTGCCACGGTATAAGTACCCACTTGAGTAAATCCGTCCTTTATAGGATATTCGTTGGCGTTGGTTTCACCGTACCGTTCGCCGTTTACTATTATTTCAAAGTTTCTGCCAAGGTTTGCGCCGTCCCACTTGATTTTTTGCGTATCGTCCGCTTTATCAACGGTTACGGCGTAGCCCACAGCAAATTTAATAACGAACTCGGGCGAGGAAACGCTGCTGCCGCTACCCACCGCCTGAACGGTTACCGTATACACGCCTTTTTCAAACGAAGAAATATCGGTTTTAATATCCGTTTTTTCGGTTATCTTTAATTTTTCCGTACCCGAAGAGTCGGCTATTAAAACGTTATAAAGTGCGCCGCCCGTCCAGGAAACGAACTTGCCGTCGTAACTCACTTCGGGACTGTTAAGCACGGTAAATTCCGCGCTCGACTCATAAATAGTTTCGTCGTTACTCTTTGCTTTAACGGTTATCGTTTCGCCGCCGTTTAATTGATAAGCATACGAAGGCGAAGTTATACCTTCGGCGACGGGATTGCCGTTCACGGCTATATCGTATTTATTCGCCTTATCTACGGCTTTCCATTTAAGCGTGCCGTTTGAATATTCCACGCCCGAAACCGCGCCGAGTTTTTCTATTTGAACTCCGCTTGAAAGCGCGGAGTTTTTAAACGATGCCGACGAGGAGTCGCCCTTGCCCTTATATATAGCGCGCACGTACACGTTATATTTACCGGGTTTGCAAACTTCGGCTACGTTAAACGAAGTTTTGCCCTCTTCTACGGTAGCCGTCGGCGCGCCCTGCGGAGCGGTAATTTCGTTATCGGTTATGTAAATTTCGTAACCCGTGGCGTTAGGAACTGCATCCCAGGTAACGTCCGTACCCTTACGACTAATCGTAGGCGTAGCGAGCGTTGCGGGGTCTATACGAATTTGTAACCCCGTATAGGTCTTTCCGCGATAAGTAATGGTTACTTTTTGTTGCACGCCGATTTGGGAAGTATTTATACCCGACAACATTTTTTCGTCAACGGGAACTTTGTGTTCGCTGCCGTCGTAATGCTTATAAGTGATATACCAACCGCCAAGATCGGGCGAAGTGCCGTAAACGTAACTTATAACGACGCTCGAATCGCCGTGGAATTCGATAGTGTTTTTATTTACCGATTTCAAAAAGGTAACAAGTCCCGCGCCTATGCCTACTACCACCGCGACGGACACCGCCGCAACGAAAATATTACGCTTTTTCTCGGACTTTTTGGTCTGACGATAGTGGTCGTAAATTTCGGTACTGTTAAGATCGAAACGACTGCCTTTAAGGTACTTATTGCAGTATTTGCTTACCTCGTAAATAAAGTTTTTCGCTCGGCGTTTTTTGAAAAAACGGGGCGTGAAAATACCGAAAGAAACGTAGTCGTCGCCAAAAAGGTTATCGAGATAAGTTTCGCCTATCTTCGCCCAACTTTCGCCGTAGGATTTAATCGCCTTGAAAACTTCCCATATAAAGTTAAAGCGTTTTAAAACCTCTTCGTCCGTAATCGAATTTTTATCGCAGGCGTTGGGTTCTTTTTCGGGGTCGATATAGCAAAGAATAAAGTTGCATAAGTTAGTAAATTTATCCTTTTTGCCCTTTACGCTGTCTACCATCCACTTTAAATCCGACTTGGACAAAAGTTCGGGATAAGCCGTAACGAGCCCCAAAAACAAACTGTCGTTGGTACTGCCGTTTAATTTTTCGTCGAACTGCTTTGCAAAGTCCTTTAAGTAAGACTGAAATTCCGCGTCCTTTTTCTCGTTAGCCGCGCCTACGACTTCCACTATAAAATCGTGTTTGAGTTTATAAGTTTCGTCGTCGTCCGCGTAAAAGAAACCGTCTTTGGACAATACCGACTTGATTTTTACCGTAGAACCTTTTTCGGTATAGTATTTTTTTGCCTCTGCGAGTTCGTCTTTGAGCGCGAGCGGCTTGGATTTATCCTTTTCGCCCCGCTCTTCCATCATCTGCTTAATTTGTTCTGTTTTTTTATCTTCTTCCATAAAACACCGAGAAAACGATAATACCGTTTTTGCAAACGATTGCTCATATCAGCAATCGTTTGCAAACGGATTATTTACCTAATATAGAGTCCGCGACTCTGCCTATTTCTTCCGTACTTATATAGGGCGATTGCAAACGCCTTATATAGCCGCCCTGCTCGAAAAGCATATCACCCGCGCCGATAAGGTCTTCCGCGCCGCTCGCGTCGAGTATGTTCATACTGTCTATATGCGAGGCGACCGAGAAGGCTATTCTCGACGGTAGATTTGCCTTTATAACGCCGTCTATAACCTTTGCGCTCGGGCGTTGGGTGGCGATAATCATATACATTCCCGCCGCGCGCGCCTTTTGCGCTATACGCTGAATATTAGCCGCAAGTTCCTTATAGCCCTTGTTGGAAACCATATCCGCGTATTCGTCTATAATAATGATAATAGCGGGCAATTTGTCTTTTTCGGCGACTTTTTCGTTATACTCTTTAAAGTTGCGCGTTCTGCTCTCGCTTAAAAGCGTATAGCGGCGTTCCATTTCGTCGGTTAGTTTAACGAAAACTTCCTGCGTTTCGTCAAAGTCGTCTATCGCCCTGCCGCCTACCACGAAGGGCAGTCCGTTGTATACGTTCATTTCAACGCGTTTAAAGTCGATAAGAACGAGCCTTACGTCTTTAGGTTGATACCTGAAAATTATGCCCGTGATTACGCTTGAAAGGAACACGCTTTTACCGCTGCCCGTAC
>CAVLAV010000090.1:0-7350 GCA_963660735.1 bacterium | reverse complement strand
GCAACGGGGTGTGTAAAATATTCCTCGCCCGAGGCGCGTTTTTGACCCGTATGAGCGGACTTTGCGAAATAGAAAGCGTGATTTAACACCGCTTGTTCGGCAGGACTGTAAGTTTCTGCTATTTGTTTAAGTATTTCTTCGTACATTATCTACCCTCGATATAGGCTTTAACCGCCTTATAGGTCGGCGAATCGGTAAGTTCGCGCTTTGCGCCGCTAATTGCGAAAAATTTGCCGTTTTCGTTTTTTATAAGTCCGAGTTCCCTGAAAACCTTGACCGCGAATTTAATCTGACGGGGCGAATAGTCGTTGCCGATAGCCGCACAAACCTCTCTTACGGAAACGAATTTCGCACCCGAACGCTTTATCGCAAGATAAACGCCGCCGAGCGCCGCCCTATCCACGGTTAAGCCGCTCGCGTCGAAACCTTTGATTTCCGTATTTACGAAATTTTCTATATTTTCGCTCCGTTTTACCACTCCAAGCGGCAAATCGAGATAAACTGCGCGGGTATACCCCGACGGGATTTCGCCTTTAAGACCGAAACACACCGAGTTTACGTTGTTTTTACCGTTTACGGTAAACGCATAAGTCGGAAAATCTTTAAGTTCGGGGAAACGCTCGTAAGTTTTTGGCGAAGAAACGACGAACAAAGTGCCGTAAATACTCTTTTTTGCAAGAGTAATCATATCTTCGGCTTGTTTTGCGTTAATCGCCTTATATTCGGCTTTTTTCTTATTTACCGATTCGAGCGCGACCGAAAAGAGAGTATCGGCGGCGTAGGAATCGTCAAAATCAACGGTTTCAACCGAGCGCACGAAGCCTTTTACGGATTTTTGACCGTTATAGCAAGAAATATTCGGCTCGAAAACCACCATTTTCTTTATAGGCGAATTAAGCACGGGCAAATCGCCCTCGCCGCCGAAATAAAGCATATTGACGAGTCCGTTTGTAAACGACAGATGCGGAGAACCGTATTTTAAAGACGACGCGCCCGCGTCGTTTACGCAGGTTACGAAACACGGCTTTTTATTGCCCGTTCCGCAAGGCTCTAATTTTTCGAGTTCTTCGGCAAATTCGAGCGTTAAAGGCTCGGTCGTGAGTTCGTCGGCGACGACTACCGCGTCAAGGCTTTTTATATCGCAATTTTCGGTAACGTACTCGTCGAGCGCACTCTCGAACGCAGCGAGATTTTCGGGTTTTACCGTTACGCCCGCCGCTTGGGCGTGTCCGCCGAAATCTTCGGTACTTTCACGAGCGTATTTTAATGCCTCGTAAATATTTAGTCCCGCGACCGAACGCGCACTGCCGTGCAGTAATCCGCCGCGCTCGATAAAGAGTACAGTGGGCTTTTGAGTTTCCTCTACGAGTTTTGCCGCAACTATGCCCACAAGCCCCGTATTCCACTTTTTATCGTATAATACGTTTACTTTTAAAAGCGGAGATTTACGCGCGAGTTTTTCTTTCGCGCTTTTGTACAGTTCGTCGCACTTTATCTGCCTTTCGGCGTTGAAAGTATTGAGTTTTTCTACTATTTCGTTTATCTCGATATCGTCGTCGCTCAAAAAGGCTTTAAGCGCAAGTCTTGCGTTGCCCATTCTGCCCGCGGCGTTTATGCGCGGCGCAATTACGAACGCAAGCGAGGTTGCCGAAATACTTTCCTTCGTTCCGCTCGCCTTAACGAGTGCTTTAACGACTTTACAACACTTTCCGCTATCTATCCTTTTCACGCCCTCGGCGACTATCTTTCTGTTTTCACCCGTCAAAGGCATACTGTCGGCAACGGTCGCTATTGCGGCAAGGTCGATAAACTTATCGGCTTTATTGCCTATGAGCGCGTGCGCGAGTTTATACGCGACGCCCGCCCCGCAAAGACCGTTAAACGTGAAATCGTCGTCTATTTTACAGTTTACCACTATGCAATGCGGCAACTCGTCCGGCAACTCGTGGTGGTCGGTTACGATAACGTCTACGCCGAGATCGGCAAGTTCCTCTATTTGGCTTGCCGCCGATATTCCGCAGTCCACCGTTAAAATCAGGTCGGGGCAATAATTTTCAAGCACCTCTTCCAAAATGCCTTGGGTTAAACCGTAACCGTTTTCGCGTTCTGGAATAACGGGTATTGCCTCTATACCGAATTCTTTTAATGCCCTTACCGCTATCGTGGTGGCGGTAATGCCGTCGGCGTCGTAATCGCCGAAAACGACCACCGTTTCGCCGTTATCCCTTGCAAGGGTTATACGCTCAACCGCCTCTTTTATTCCGTGGGTTAAAAACGCGTCTTTAACCTCGGTCTTTTCGGGGTGTAAAAACTCGTCCGCATCCGCAACCGAATTTATTCCGCGCGCAACCAAAATACGCGCAAATCGCTTTGAGAGCAAAAACGCGGCGGAAATTTCTTCTATTAAATTTTCCGTGCCTTGCGGCGCTTGACGAACGATAATCATAAAAATATAAAATGCGGACGGGTTATCCCGTCCGCATATAATTCCTTTTAAGCGTTTTCGGTTTCAGTTTCTACTTTAACTTCTTCCGTCGGTTTAACGGTTTTTATCGCTTTAACTTTTGCTTTCGGGCGTTTATCTGCCTGTTTGAAAAGTTTTCTTAAATACACCCAACTCGGCGCGGACAACAAGACCGAAGAATACGCGCCCGCCAAAAGACCGAATATTATGGGCAAAGCAAACTCTCTGATAGATTGCGTACCGAATATCGCCAACGCGACTATCATAACGAGCGTGGTCAAAGTGGTTAAAATCGACCTGCCCAAAGTATAAACTATCGCCTCGTTGGCAATTTCCTTATCGGTTACTTCTGCGTAAGAAGGTCTTTTTTCAAGTTCTCTTACCTTATCGAAAACGACTATTGTCGCGTTGATAGAATAACCGATTATAGTTATTATCGCCGCTATGAACGTAGAGTTTACGGGAATCTGGAATATAGTCGTGAGCGAAAACATTATAGCCACGTCGTGGATAAGCGCAAGTATCGCGGCCACGCCGGATAATAGCGTGAAACGAATGGCCACATATATAAGTATAACCACTATTGCCACCGCAACCGCTATTATAGCGGAACGGAGTATATACTTCATGGATTCGTTACCCACGAAGTTGGGATTAACTATGTCCTTTTGCGTAATATCCGTACCGTATTTAGTCTGATAATACTCGTTAAGGTAAGTATTGAGATGCTCACGGATATAACTGTTTTCAACCTCGACAAGATCCTTTCCGTTGTCGGCTTTGGCGGTAAGCATATTGTCTACGACGGTACCGTCGGCTTTGGTGTAAGATATTTCGAGCGTATAAACGTAATTTTTCCCGTTTACAGCGGGTTTACCGCTTATTTTATACTGCGGTTTATTTACGCTTTCACCACTTTCGGTAACAGTCTTGCTCGTAAGCCATTCGGTTACGGTCTTTTCAAAATCCGCGCCGTCGAAACTTCCGTTTTCCACGTCCGTATAAGCGTCAATCGAAATTTTAATACCGCCCGTAAAGTCTATACCGTAGTTAGTACCCTTTACAATAGCCATTACCACGCCCGCAATTATTATAGCAAGGCTTATGCAAAGGCAAATAACGTATTTTTCGACTATTTTAACTTTTTTGTTTTTCAAAGAATCGAACATTATTCAGCCCTCCTTTTAAGAGCAAGAAACCTGTCTTTCTTCTCTTCGATTACAAGTCCCGAAACGACGTTGGTAAGCCAACGGGTAACCACCACCGCGGTGAACATAGAAACAAGAACGCCGAGGAACAAAGTTATAGCAAAGCCTTTGAGCGAACCCGTGGTAAGTATCCACAAGACGACAGCCGCCAAAATAGTAGTTACGTTAGAGTCGATAACCGTTATGACCGCGCGTTTATAACCCGCCGCGATAGCCGCTTTACGGGTTTTGCCCATAGCATATTCTTCCTTAATTCTATCAAAGATAATTACGTTTGCGTCAACCGCCATACCTATTGAAAGTATGATACCAGCGATACCGGGGAAAGTCAACTGAACGAACGGGAATACCGCCAGAACGCCTACGTATAACAATACGTATATCAGAAGCGCAATGGAAGCCGCTATACCCATACCGCCGTAAACACAAATAAGAATGGCAAAAATCACGATAAGACCTATTCCTGCGGCAATCATGGCATTGTCGAGAGCGTTACTACCGAGTGTCGCACTCATTTCGCCTGATTCTTTGACTTCGAGTTCGACCTCGAGCGAACCGCTTTTTATAACCGAAGCAATGGTTTTAGCCGTACTGACCGAAGAACTGTCGCCAAGTTTGATTATGGCGGAGTTACTGTCTATTTTCTCCTCGCAAGTAGGCGAAGATATAAGCGTGTCGCCGAGATAAATCGACATGGTTTGATTGGAACTCGACGAAATATCGGAAGTCGCCTGCGCAAAACGCTTACGACCTTGCGCGGTAAACTCCAACACTACGCAAGGATTTCCGTCCTCGTCATAACTTTGATAAGCATTGGAAATATCGCTGCCGTTAAGTTTTTCCGTTCCCGAAGAATCTTTAAAGGAAAGTTTACCTTGTCCGCCGATTATCTCGAAAACGGTTTCGTAATCGTCCACGTCGGGAATCTCGACGCGAATCCAGGTAGAATTCTGTTTTTCTACCGTAGCTTCGGTGTAGCCGTTGTCGGAAAGTCTTTTTCTCAAAGTTTCCATTACACTTTCAAGCGCCTCACCGGAAACCGATTGATCGTCGCTCTTGGGTTTTAATACTGCGTAATAACCGCCTTCCAAGTCGATACCTTTGCTTATTGCCCCGAAAATGGACGTGTAGTCCTTAACCGAACCGGGGACGGGTCCCGAAACAAAACTCGCAAACCCGAAAAACGCAATAAGTATAGCCAAAATTGTGAGAACGATTATTGATTTGGTCTTACTCATCGTTACCTCCTGCCGCGCTTCGAGTAAATACCACGCGGCAATGTTTATACCACTATATTATATAACTAAAAGGGGGTGTAAGTCAATGAATTTAGACCGAAAAACTAAAATTTTAACTTGTTTTTTATATTTTTTAACGACGGCGCGGCAAATTTACGCTTATCACGCCCGAAAGAACGCCCGCTACCGTACCGCAAACCGAGTCGATTAAAAACACGAGAAAATTGCCGAGCGCCCCGCCGATTAGCCCGAAGATTAAAAAAGTAAGCAAAGTTACAAAAAAACCGATTATTCCGCCCTTTAAATAACCTTTTTCGTTTTTAACCGAAAACGCGCAACCGCTGAACACCGCAAGCAGTTTTATAAATTGATTTACGGGTTTTACGACCGACTCCGACAGCGAGGCAAGCGACACGACGAGCGCAAAAATAAGCACCCCCACGAGCGCGATTATAAGTCCCGTGATTATTCCCTTTATTATTTGTCCCCAAAAAGTTTCGCTTAAAGTATTTTTGCGCATAAAAAATCTCCGATACGCTATTGTATTCGGAGATTTTGATTTTTATTCTTTGTCTTGGGGGACTTCTTCCGTCGAGGTTTCCGCGTTTTCGGTCGTTTCCTCGCTTGCGGTAGTTTCGGTAGATTCGACCGTTTCGCCTTCTGCCGCAGGCGTTTCGTCCTCATTATTTTCAAACACGTCGGTTCCGGGTGCGGTAGCGGTTTCGTTTTCCGCAGTAGCCGCGTTGGGATCTATGCTGTTAAAGATAGCGAGTTTGTCGAATTTAAGTTGCGAATGATTTTCTTCGCTGCCCGTTTCCAAAATGAAAGTGCTGTTTTCCTCGTCTACGGAAATTACCGTTCCGACGATGCCGCCTATAGTGGTTACTATAAACCCGGGTTTAACGTCGCGTTTTTTAGATTCCTCTTCGGCTTGTTTCTTTCTCTTTTTATTTGTAAAGAACGAAAGAACTATCCAACCTACGACGAACACGCCGAGAACGATTAACAATACCGTATTGCCGCCGTTACCGCCGCCGGTCGATTCGCTCGACGAAGAAGTAAGCAAATTAAAAATATTCATAGTTATCTCCTAAAAAATTTCTCTATAAATAATAGCGTTTTTTTTAACTTTTAGCAAGTCAATTAAACAGGTTTTAAGAAAATTTTGTCATTTTCACAAGTTATTCGCCGTACTTCGCATAAAATTCCTTGCGAAACTCCTTAAAATAGCCGCCGAGAATAGAATTACGCATATCGCGCATAAGTTTATGCAAAAACGTTATGTTGTGCAAACTCAAAAGCATTCCGCCCATCATCTCGTTTACGTTTACCATATGGCGCAAGTAGGCTTTCGTGTAATTTTTACAACAATAGCAATCGCACTCCTCGTCGAGCGGAGTGAAATCTTCCTTATATTTACCGTTTCTTACGACGATTTTGCCGTGCGAAGTCATAGCGGTGCCGTTACGCGCGATACGAGTAGCCAGAACGCAGTCGAACATATCTATGCCGCGCATTACGCCCTCCACGAGACAATCGGGACTGCCCACGCCCATAAGGTAGCGAGGAACGTTCACGGGATAGTTGGGCAACATATCGTCCATAACCTCGTACATAAGTTCCTTCGGCTCGCCGACGGATAAGCCGCCTATCGCTATGCCGTACTTGGCGTAAGGAATAGTTTCTTTTAGCGAAGTGGCGCGCAAATCTTTAAACACGTTACCCTGAACAATGGGGAACAACGCCTGATTATCGTTTTTGTGATGATTATAACATCTGTCGAGCCAACTTAAAGTGCGGTGCATAGCCTTTTTGCTCTTATCGTAACTTGCGCCGTATTCACTGCATTGATCGAACGCCATTATAATATCCGCGCCGAGGTTGTTCTCTATATCTATCGCGCGTTCGGGCGTTATAAAATGTTTACTGCCGTCTACGTTACTCCTGAAAGTAACGCCGTCGTCCTTTATATCGTTGAGTTTTGCAAGTGAAAAAACCTGAAACCCGCCGCTGTCGGTTAAAATGGGTCTGTCCCAGTTCATAAACTTATGCAAGCCGCCGCCGCGCTTTACTATATCGTCGCCGGGGCGCATATAGAGGTGATAAGTGTTTGCAAGTATTATTTGCGAACCTGCCTCTTTAAGGTCGCGCGGGTAAACGCCCTTTACAGTGGCTTGCGTGCCTACGGGCATATATACGGGCGTTTCTATATCGCCGTGCGGAGTATGCAATATACCCGCTCTCGCGCCCGTTTCACTATCCTGTTTTAAGGTTTCAAAATAAAATTTATCCATAAGAAAAGTGTATTCGATCGTTATAAGAACAAACAAGCGTCCCCTGTGTTGTCGGGAAGCAGGATTTTACACCATTTTACTGTTTTTCCGTTTAAGCGATTTCCTGCAACGCTCGTCATACGGTAGTTGGTATTTTACCACAATTC
>CAVLAV010000089.1:0-7373 GCA_963660735.1 bacterium | reverse complement strand
CGGTTTTAAGCGTGTTGCCGCTGAATTCCGCATACGATATCCAACCGTAGCCGTTACCGACCCGCGCTTGAGCGCTACCCTCAACGAAAGTAAAGGTTACGTTTTCGAGCGTGCTGTTAAAGCAAGCCTTTGCAAGCAACGCGTAATATTGATAAGCCGAACGCCAGTTATCCTTTATGGTAACGTTTTTAATAGTTGCACTGCGCAATATACCGAAAATACCTTTTGCGCCGTTCGCGGCGGTAGAAATAACGTGTCCCTGTCCGTCGAACGTACCGAAGAAACCCGTGGTTTCTTCCCAGTCGTCGGCGTATGCGCTACCCGCAAGCGAATTATCCGAAATATCGTTTTTCAAAACGTAATAACCGTAAACGCCTTTATTCGCAGAAGAAGGCTGAATTGATTTAAAATCGTCTACGCTCGCAATTTCTTTAGTGATAAGCGTTACGGGTACGAGTATTTCGTGGCTCTCGCCCTGCTCGTCCTTAACGATTACCGTTAAAGTTTGTTTACCGTGATTAGCGGCGTCCGCTTTTAACGCGGCGGATATATCGAGCGCGTTTATATCGTTTTTCAGGTCGTATTCGCCCAACTTTACGCTTTCCACGCTCGCATAGTCGCTTATACCGCTCAACTTTATCGCGTAAACGGTATCCGTAAGCAATATTTTTTGATTTATAAGCGATACGGTCTTATCGAAAGCGGCAGACTCGTCTTTTACGCCGCATTCGCACACTTTATAATCGTAGGAAGAATTGCTCTTATCCCACGCATTGTAATCGTGAGCGGTTTTAGCCGTCGTCGCGCCGCACGCACATTCTTTCCAGTGTTGCTCGTCGTCGTGTTTCCAGGTTTTGTAGGAATGTTCCGCTACTTCGCCGTATTCCTCGCCGCAATCCGAACAAACCGCCTTTTGCGTGCAGGTTGCTTTACCGCCCGCGTGATCTGCCTCTTCAGTTTTCGCGGTACATCCCTCGGTCGTACATTCCTTCCAGTGCTTTTCGGCGTTATGTTCCCACTCGCCGTAAGTATGCGCCGCAAGTTCGCCGTACTCTTCGCCGCACTTCGTGCAAACGGCTTTTTTAATACAAGTCGCCGTTCCCCCTTCGTGAGCGCATTCCTTGGCGTTGTTTTTGCACGAAACGGCAAAAACGGTGCTTGCAATCAACGATAAAATCGCTAACGCAAAAGTAACTTTTTTACTCATAAATACCTCCGTATCAAATTAAATTTATCCCCGTTAAAAATTTTTCTTCGTCGCGACTTCGCGACGAAGCCCCGCGGGGCTAATTTTTTATTTTTACTCTCTTATCAAAAGGTTTATTTCGCCTTTCTCGTCGGGCAAAATCACGCGTTCCTGCGCGATAAAACCGCCCGTTAAAAAGAATATTTCTTTTTTGCTTTCTATTTCGCCGTCGATTACTTTTATTTCGCCCGCAATAAGCGGCAATATTAGTTTTAACCCCTCGGCGCATTTTACGGATATATCAAGTCCGTTTTCGGTTAAAGCGTATTCGATTTGGGGATTTACCCCCGAAAGTTCGTTGCCTTTATTATCCGACAAACCCGTTTCGGCGATAATTTTATATCCGCCGTCTGCGCTCTTTTCACTTAATTCCGCTTTTAAATAAAAGGTGGAAGAATATTCGTCGCCGTCAACCTTTTTAATAAGCCGCGGGAGCAAACTCCTATGATTTTGCCTGTCTTTTACTTGCTGCATATTAGTCGGCTCGACTAAAACGTAGTCGGTTACCGACCCCATTATCATAGGTCCGACTTTCTTGCTATATAACGCCGTGAGCGTTCCGCCCGTGGCGTGTCCGCTGAAAAATATATCGAAGTCGTAATCGGTTATCGTGGCAAGATAATCGCCTTTCGCTATTTTGTAAGTTCTTACTTCGGCATAATATTTACACGAGTCGTTTTCGTCCGACGGGATAACCGCAGGCGCGGGAATTAAATATTTCTCTTGTATATGCTCCAAAACGAACGCAAGCGAGTTGATATGCTCAAACGCGTGGTGCGTGCAGGCGTATTCGCCGCGTTTATAATATTGCCGCCCGCCGTACAAAAAGCCGTCTATACTGCATTTATCAAGTATTTCGGCGTTTCTATAAGCCGCCTCGGCAAACGCAGGGTCTTTATCCGCAAGCAGTAAAAACATCGGCGCGCATCCGTCGGAAGTCCTCGACCCCCAGTACGTCCACTTATTGTTTCTGTTACCGAAAGTGTTATCCCAACCGCCGTCGGGAAGCATAAAATCGAGATGAGCGCGTACTATTTTTACGAGCCGCGCTTTTAAATCTTCGTCGCCCGTTTCAAAAGCGTATTTTACGAGCGCGGGAACGGATTCTTCCACGTTATAGCCTATATCCACCGACTTGCAACCTTTTGCCGAAATTTTATCGTGCGGTTTGCTTTCGCCGTATAATAAGCCGTTTTCGGTGATATGCTCCATAGCGTAAGCGACTAATCGTTTCGCCCTGTCGAGATACTTTTGCTTTTTAAAGTAATTGCCCGACAAAGCCAGAGCCAAGCCGTTGGTTGTGGCGTAATTTATGTTGGCGGGCGACTTTTCGTCAAGGTTTTCATACAGCCATTCAGCCATTTTCGCCGCGCGATTTTCAAACGCTTTTTTCGTCTGCTCGTCTAAAATCCCCGCGCCCGAACGCAAAGCCTCGATTACCGCCGTCTGGTGAAAAGTCGTGGTATATCGCCAAGTGGTCTGCGCGTCGTTATATAAGCCGCCGTCGTCGCAAAGCAAATTCTCGCCGTAGGCAAAAACGTCTTTTACCGCCTGCAAATACTTCTCGTCGCCGAAAATCTTCGCCGCAACGGTAAAGCCGTATACCGCGTCGGGACACCTGCCGTGTATGTTCTTGCACGCGCGGCAGTATATTCCGCCTTTAAACGCCTTATCGCTGCTCTTATCTTGCAAAGATATAAGCGCGTCGCAATATTCTTTTAATAATCTTCTATATATATTTTCTCTCATCGTGGCACTATCTTTTAATTCGGCGGTTTACGCGGTTTTCATAATTCCCCACTTACAATACTCTTTTACTCCGCCTTCGTAATATTTAACGGATACCGTCATCTTATCGCCGTCAACCTCGAATTCCGCCCAGGAACAAATTTTGGAATCTCGTCCGTAAGCGTAGATATTCTCGTCGCAAGCGGTAATCGTCCTCGATTGATTGCCCGCAGGACCGTTCATAAGATATAAAACGCCGTCGGGATTTTTCGTGTATTTTATTCCGCCTATATCCTCTTCGGTTTCGGTCGCCGCTAATCCGCCCGCGCCTATCGGGAACGTTCTCGACACGCAATGGTCGTGTCCTTGTAAAACTATATCCACCTTCGCACTCGCAAAAAGGTCGCTCAACTGCTCTTTAAGCGCAAGGCTTATTACGTTGTTTGCCGGATCCGCCCCGTATTTACCTACGGAATATATCGGATTGTGCATCGACACTACCGTCCATTTTTCGGTTTTGGCTGCAAGTTCGTTTTCAAGCCACGTATATTGATCGGTGGTCAACCTGTCGTTTAAAAGACGGTTGGTATTCAACATAATAAACTTAACGTTGCCGTAAGAGAACGAATAGTAAAAACCCTGCGTAACGTCCTGCGAGGGCGTTTTATAATAGAAATGTTTATAGGTTTCGCTTTCGCCGGCTCTGCCCTGATAAGTAGTTTCGTGATTGCCCGAAATAGTCATTACGGGCGTTTTAGACAAATAATCGAAATTAGTATCGAGCATTTCCGTCCAGAAACTTTCGTATTTGGAATATTCTACCACGTCGCCCGTATGAACTATAAAGTCGCTGCCGTCGTTTGCTATCGCGGATAAAGTTCTTTTATAATACTCGCCCGTACCCTTGCCGTTGGCAATCGTGCCCGATTGCGAGTCGCTTACGTGTGCAAATTTAAACTTCTCCGTCGCAGGCTTTACGGTTTTTATAGTAACTTCTTCGGTTTGAACTCCGAGATATTCGTCGCCGACGCGATAAGTGTAGACGGTATCGGGTTTTAATTTAATTCTCGCTTTCGTTACGAAATAAGTTATTTTTTCGTCCTTGTTTTTAACCAAAGCGTAAGACGAAACTTCTTCCGTAACGGCAATCGCCTTTTGCTTGCCGCCGTCTATCTCGTTACCCTCGCAATATTCAACCGTCGCCATTGCGGGATATTCGGCGGTGTTCCAGGTAAAACCGTACACGCAATTAGCCGCATCGTAAAGCGTTATCGTTAAAGAAGTCGGCTTATAAAGCGATTTATCCGCATTTGCATATTCTTTGAGAGTTTTCCCCACGGTAAAAGTTTGCGCCGCGTCGCCGTCCTCAACCGCGCCGCAAGCACACGACTTTTTAAACACGCGCGGAGTATCTTCCGTCGCCTCCGACACGAAATAATCTTCGTCCTGCACCTCGCAGGTATACTTATGTTTAAATTTGGGCGTAGCAAGCGATTCCGCGGTGGTTTCCACGTACTTTCCGCCCTTTACTACGAATAATTTTCCGCATACGGTACATTCGTAATGCGCTTTCATACCCTCTTTCGTACAAGTGGCAATCGTGTAAACCCTTGCGGAGTATTTATGTTCGTGATCTTCTCCGCCGCCCGAACTGTCGCCCGCGTCCGCCGACGAAGAACTCCCCGCATCGGAAGACGTATCAGTCGAGTCGGGTTTACAAGAAATCGAACAAACGAATATAGATAAAATAATTAAAAAAGCCGCTATTTTTTTAAAATTCAACATATAAGCCCTTTCCTTATTACTATTTTTGATCCTCGACAATAGTATATCACATAACTTTTTTTAATTCAATAGCAATTTTTGCGAAATTTTATTGCATTTTTGGCATTATAGTGATACAATAAAATTATGAAAAACAATCAAGTTAGGTTTTACCATTCTATCGACCTGCCCACCACGCCCGACAACGCGAGTTGGGCGCCGCATCTGCACAACGATTACGAAATCCTTTTCGTGTATTCGGTGGAAAACGCTTACTTTAATATCGACGGGTTAAAATATCAACTTAAATCTTTCGATTTAGTCTTTATAAAACCCGCAATCATTCACAATCTTACTATACCCTACAACCAAAACTACGAGCGTTGCGGATTTTACTTTGCCGAAAGCGCGATTCCGCGAGAACTTAAGTCCGCCGTAAACGATTTCGGTTACTTTTATCATATAGAGGATAAAAACGACCCTTTATTCAAAATAATAGACAGCGTATCGGACGCAGAAAAAATATTTTCCAAGGAAGATTTTGCGTCGCTCTTGCCGTCGGCTTTAATACAGATACTGTACCACCTGAAACACGCCGCCTCGGCGGAAGAATCGGTAGGCGTTTCCAACGACACTATCGACAAAATTCTGAAATACATAGACGCGCACGTAACCGAACCGCTCAACGCGGAAATAATAGCCGAACAATGCTTCGTAAGCAAATCGTGGCTCTCGCATAATTTTAAGGAATATCTCGGCATAAGTCTGAAAAAATATATAAATCAAAAGAAAATGCTTATGATAGAACAACTTATCCCCACGGGCATTTCCATTACGCACCTTACCGAGGAATATTCCTACAACAACTACACCACTTTTTTCAGGCAATACAAGCAATATTCCAACAAAAAACCGAGCGCAAACAAAAATCAAACGGATAAAAAATAAAACTTTTAAAGTCGGTTTCCGACTTGTCAGCCGCCGCGAGAAAATCTCGCGGCGGCTGCTTTCATCGCGGCGGCTGCTTTCATCGCGGCGGCTGCTTTCATCGCGAAACGCCCATCGTTGCCTTCGCCTTATCCTGCTTAAGGCTGTTTTTCGGCAATAAATATTTAAACGTTTTTCATTTCGCATTTTTTATATTTGACTAAATTTGCGAAATGAGATATAATATTCTCAGAGGTGGCGATATGAAACTCATAGAAAGAAAATCGTATTTAAATCAACTTATAAACGTTATGAACACCCCGGATATAAAAGTTATTACAGGCGTGCGCCGCTGCGGAAAATCGAAACTTATGGACGCTTTTATTTCTTACGTTCAGAAACAATACGCAAATAATAACGTTATTCGTATAAAGTTAAACCTAAAAGAATTTGAAGCCCTTAAAATCGGAGATAATCTATATAAATATATAGACGCTCGTTATACGGAAGAAAAACAAAACTTTTTGTTTATTGACGAGGTGCAACTCTGCGACGGATTCGAAACGGTTATAAACAGTTTATACGAAGAAGAAAGATTTAATATTTTTTTAACGGGATCAAACGCCTTTTTATTATCGAGCGACCTTGCGACCTTATTCGGCGGACGCGTATTTGAAATAAGTTTATACCCGTTTTCTTTCTCCGAATATCTTTTATATTATCCGCAAACCGAAATTGACGACGCTTTCGACAAATACGTAATAACGGGCGGTATGGCAGGGTCTTATTTATATAGCAATTCCGCCGATTCGAGAAAATATCTGTCAAATATAGTTCGCACGACGATAACGAAAGACATCGTAAAAAAATTCAAAATCGAAAACGAAGATTTACTCAATATGATCGTCGATTTTTTGATGGATAATATCGGCAGTAAAACTTCCATAAGAAATATTGCAAATGCGCTTACTTCAAACACCTACAAAACGAACGATAAAACGTGCGGTGCTTATATAGATTATATTTGCCGCAGTTTTCTCTTCTACCCGTTCAAGAGATACGACGTAAAAGGCAAGCGTTATTTAGAATCGGACAAAAAATATTATCTTGCCGATCTTTCTTTCCGTTTTGCCGTTATCGGCACGAAAAACGCCGACTACGGGCATTTATACGAAAATTTAGTCGCTATAGAATTATTACGACGCGGATATGAAGTGTACGTCGGACAACTCGGAGAAAAAGAAGTCGATTTCGTTGCGGTGAAGGACGGATATAAAACTTATATGCAAGTATGCGACGACATTAGTCGTGAAGAAACTTTGAAGCGTGAAATCTCGCCGCTCCTCGCAATAAAGGATGCATATCCAAAAATTATCATTGCAAGGACTAAACATCCCGAAAGTCAGGTAGAAGGTATCAGAATAATAGATATAGCGAGGTGGCTTATTTCGCAAATTTAAAAATTTATTGCTTTTGCGAAATGAAAAACGCGTATACAGCGTAATTGCGGCACGTTCAAACGCAATCTCGGTTAAAAATTTTGTACGATAACGCCAAAATATTCTTGCGTAAAAAATAATACGAACCGTGAATTTCCTTCATAGTTCGTATTATTCCCTCTTGGCTGGCAAGTGGTGATTGCGTTTGAACGCTTTTTATATTGTTTTTAGCATTTTTAACATCTTCAAAAGTCATTTTCTCTATATCC
>CAVLAV010000088.1:0-7405 GCA_963660735.1 bacterium | reverse complement strand
AGGTGAAACTCCTTCGCTGCTTTACTCGTCAAATCTGTATACCGTGGAATTGCTTAAAGAGGGCGGTCAGTTGACTATAACGCTGAAATCAAACACGACCGATTTTAAAGTTTCGTCAATAAAGTGCATTACGATTAACGGTAAAAGAATAGTCGGCTTTAAATACGACGGTGGGAAAATTCAAATTGATATAACCGAATTTTTAAGTTGATTATTTAAATTTTTGAAAATTTTTGAAAAGCACGAAAAACGCTTGATTAAAATTTGTAAATTCAATATAATATATCTACGGTGGGTGTTTGTAACTTTGCCGTAGATATTTTTTATTCAAAGGAGAAGTTTATGGCTCATTTTTACGATACGCCTTGCCACACTTTTAACGAGTATTTGCTTATTCCCGGATATACGGACGAAAATTGTATTCCGTCCAACGTAGATTTATCGACCACGCTTTTGCGTTACAAAAAGGGCGAAAAGCCTTTTAAAATAAATATTCCTACGGTTTCGGCTATAATGCAATCGGTTTCTAACGATACGCTTGCAATCGCGCTTGCGAAAGAGGGCGGTATGAGTTTTATTTACTGCTCGCAGTCGATAGAGTCCGAAGCCGAAATGGTAAGAAAAGTTAAGAGTTATAAAGCGGGTTTCGTTGTGAGCGCGTCTAACTTAACTCCCGACAGTACGCTTGCGGACGTGATAGACCTTAAAGAACGCAACGGTTTTTCGACGATTGCGGTTACTGCCGACGGCAGTAGTAACGGCAAATTGCTCGGTATAGTTACGAGTAGGGATTACCGCATAAGCCGCATGCCTTTAACGGCGAAAGTTTCGGAGTTTATGACTCCGCTCGAAAGGCTTATAACTGCTCCGCTCGGCACTTCGCTTAAAGAGGCGAACGACGTCATTTGGGAACATAAACTCAATTCTTTGCCTATCGTCGATAAAAACGGCAATTTGGCTTATTTCGTGTTCAGAAAAGATTATTCCGAGCATAAAGAAAACCCCAACGAACTTTTGGACGAAGAAAAGCGTTATATGGTCGGTGCGGGCGTAAACTCGTTCGACTACGAAAAGAGAATTCCCGCACTCGTCGAGGCGGGCGCGGACGTTCTTTGTATAGATTCGTCCGAGGGCTACACCTGTTGGCAAAAGAGAGTTATAGACTTTGTAAGAAAGAATTACGGTAACAAAGTTAAAATCGGCGCGGGTAACGTCGTCGATAAAGACGGTTTCGACTTTTTAGCCGACGCGGGCGCGGACTTTATAAAAGTCGGCATAGGCGGTGGATCTATATGTATCACCCGCGAAACGAAGGGCATAGGCAGAGGACAAGCAACGGCGGTTATAGAAGTTGCCAAGGCACGCGACGAGTATTTTAAACGCACGGGCGAATACGTTCCTATATGTTCCGACGGCGGTATAGTGCACGACCACCATATCACCCTCGCTTTGGCTATGGGTGCGGACTTCGTAATGCTCGGCAGATATTTCGCGCGTTTCGACGAGAGCCCAACGCCCAAACTCAATATAAACGGCACTTACGTTAAAGAATACTGGGGCGAGGGTAGCAACAGGGCGAGAAACTGGCAGCGTTACGATCTCGGCGGTAAGAACAAACTTGCGTTTGAAGAGGGCGTCGATTCCTACGTAACTTATGCGGGTTCGTTGCACGACAACGTAGAAAAGTCTATGTATAAAATCAAATCGACTATGTGCAACTGCGGCGTAACTAATATAGCCGACTTGCAGCGCGACGCCAAATTAACTTTGGTTTCGCCTACGAGTATAGTTGAGGGCGGCTATCACGACGTTATTCTGAAAGGCGCAAACAATAAAATCTAATTAAAATCGGAGGATTGCCGATGAAAACCGATATTCAAATTGCGCAGGAGTACGAAAAAAAACCGATTACCGAAGTCGCAAAAAAAATCGGAATAGCGGAAGACTATCTTGAACCTTACGGAAAGTATAAGGCGAAGATAGATTTGTCGCTGCTTAAAAACTCAAACGCGAAAGACGGCAAACTCATACTCGTTACGGCGATAAATCCGACGCCCGCGGGCGAGGGAAAAACTACTACGACGATAGGGCTTGCCGACGCTATGAATTCGTTAGACAAAAAGGCTGTAGTTGCTCTCCGCGAGCCGTCGCTCGGTCCGGTATTCGGAGTTAAGGGCGGCGCGGCAGGCGGAGGCTACGCGCAGGTCGTGCCTATGGAAGATATAAATTTGCATTTCACGGGCGATTTTCACGCGATAAGTGCGGCAAACAACTTGCTCTGCGCAATGCTCGACAATCATATTTACCAAGGTAACGAACTCGGAATAGATCCGCGAAGAATTACCATAAAGCGGTGCGTGGATATGAACGATCGTCAGTTAAGAAAGATAACCGACGGTTTGGGCGGCAGAACGAACGGTGTTCCGCGCGAGGACGGCTACGATATAACCGTTGCAAGCGAGGTTATGGCTGTTTTATGCCTTGCTACGTCTATAACGGATTTAAAAGAAAAACTCGCGAATATAACTGTTGGGTACACTTACGGCGGTAAGCCCGTATTTGCCCGTGATTTAAAAGCGCAAGGCGCAATGACCGCGCTTTTGGTCGAGGCGTTAAAGCCTAATCTGGTGCAAACTCTCGAGGGTAATCCCGCTATTGTTCACGGCGGACCTTTTGCAAATATCGCGCACGGTTGCAATTCCGTTCTGGCAACGAAAACCGCGCTCAAACTCGGCGATTATTGCATAACCGAGGCGGGTTTCGGCGCGGATCTCGGCGCGGAAAAATTCCTCGATATAAAATGCAGAATTGCGGCGTTAAAACCTTCGGCGGTGGTCATAGTCGCTACGGTGCGCGCGCTGAAATATCACGGCGGAGTTAAAAAAGAAGATTTAACCGAGGAAAATCTCGTCGCGCTTGAAAAAGGCGTGCCGAATTTATTGCGCCACGTGAAAAATATCACCGAAGTTTATAAATTGCCGAGCGTGGTTGCTATAAATCGTTTTCCGACCGATACGGACGAGGAAATCGCGCTTATTATAAAAAAATGCGGCGAACTCGGCGTAAACGTAAAACTTTCTGACGTGTGGGCAAAGGGCGGCAAGGGCGGAATAGAACTTGCCGAAGAGGTCGTAAGACTGTGTGAAAAAAATAACGATTTTACTTATTCGTACAAAACGGACGATACGATAGAGAATAAAATTCTCGCTATCGTTAAAAATATTTACGGGGGCGAAGGCGTTTCTTACACTGCGTCGGCAAAGAAACAAATCGCCGAACTCGAAAAACTCGGGTACGGCTCGCTTCCGGTCTGTATAGCCAAAACTCAATACAGTTTCTCGGACGAACCGACTAAACTCGGTGCGCCGAGCGGTTTTACCGTGGACGTGAAAAACGTAAAAGTTTCCAGCGGGGCGGGATTTATCGTGGTTTATACGGGCGAAATAATGACTATGCCGGGATTGCCGAAAGTCCCTGCGGCGGAAAAAATCGACGTAAATGAAGAAGGAGTAATTTTCGGCTTGTTTTAATGTATGAAGAAACTTTTTAACACTGCAAAAACTAAAAACTTTTGGGTAGAAATCTTGCTTGGCGCGCTGTGCATTTTAGCCGCAATAATTTTCGCGCCTATTTGGGCGAATACGAACGTTTTCTTTAAAGGTTGGGGCAAATCGATAGTCGATTTGCTTATTGCCGCGCTTATCGTCGTATATCTTGCGGGATATTTGTGGAAGAAGATGATAACTTCGGGCGGAATTATCCGCGTGCTTACGATAGTTGAGTTTTGTACTCTTTCCATAATCGCGCTCGGCTGTATATTTACGCAATTTAAGGTAATAAACGTGCAAGGCGCGTGCAAGATTTTCGGTCTTGCGCTTTGGTGCAGGGGCGTGGTCGAGTTGTTCCGCGCGTACTACCTTTCGAGAATTACTACTTACAGATATTCTCCGCTTTGGCTCGTAGTTGCTATTATAATGGTTACTTTCGGAACTTATTGTTTTGCAAAACCCTTTATTCAGGACGAGGCAATTCTTTGGGTATTCGTAAGCGCGCTTTTGGTTTTGGGCATACTTTTCGTAATTATCGGTTGTATGCAAAAACCCGTTAAAGCAAAAGTGAAAAGCGTAGATAAAAACGAAAAGAAATAAGAAAGCGCGCGGCGATAATTCGCCGCGCGTTTTAAGTTGCGGGTAAAGTTTACGAAAGCGGAGTAACGCTTAACGACAAATTGTTTACCGTGAAAGTGTTTGCGCCGCCGTTTCTTACGTCTAAAGTCTGCGTTCCCGAAGGTACGGTAACTACGTATCTTCCGCCAAGAGCGTGAGTTTCGCTCGTGTTTTCAGCCGTAGAGGTGGAAACCGTTTGCGGAATTTGCACTCCGTCGAGATAAAGCGCGAGCGTCGCGCTGTCGGTAATTCCCGTTGCGTTGGCGTTATAGCCTACGAGGTAAGTTCCTGCTTGTAAAGTGAGCCCCGTGCCTGCGCCGTCTAAAACCACGTCGCCGTCGGTATTGTTATACGCTTGCGTGAGGTTAAGGGCGGTGTTGGTCGCGGCGGATTGAGTATCGTTATAAAGTTGAGCAGTCGTAAGTTCCGCCGCCGCGCCCGTCGGGCCTGTAGGACCTGTTGCGCCTGTTGCGCCTGTCGCACCCGTTTCGCCTGTCGGACCTGTAGGACCTGTTGCGCCTGTCGCACCCGTTTCGCCCGTCGGACCGGTAGGACCTGTTGCGCCTGTTGCGCCTGTCGCACCCGTTGCGCCCGTCGGACCGGTAGGACCTGTTGCACCCGCTGCGCCCGTTGCACCCGTTGCGCCCGTCGGACCGGTAGGACCTGTTGCGCCTGTCGCGCCCGTCGTACCTGTTGCACCCGTCGGGCCTGTCGGACCTGTTGCGCCTGTTGCACCGATCGCACCCGTTTCGCCCGTCGGACCTGTAGGACCTGTTGCACCCGTTGCTCCCGTTGCGCCCGTCGGACCGGTAGGACCGGTTATTCCCGTTGCGCCCGTTGCTCCTGTCGGTCCGGTCGGACCGGTAGGTCCTGTCGCGCCGCCGGAAGGTCCGGTAGGTCCTGTTGGTCCTGTCGGACCTGTGAAACCGCGCGGACCGCGAGCGGGCAGTTGTTGACGGTTGCCGTTGCATCTCCCTTGATTATTACCGCAGCAAAGGAACATTCTGCATAAATCGTCAAACATTATGATTTTTCTCCTTGCCGCCGCATAAACTCGGCGGCACTATTATTATACGCGAACGGGCGCGCCGAGCGTGAACTTATAAGGCGTAAGAGCGCGTAATATATAAATAAAAGGGAGAATTATTGCAAAATGAAAATATCGGCGTGCATTATCGTGAAAGACGAAGAAAAAGTAATTGCAAGGTGCTTATCTTGCCTTAAAAAGTTTGCCGACGAAATAATCGTCGTGGATACGGGCAGTAGTGATTCAACGAAAGATATAGCGTTAAAATTTACCGATAAAATCTATGATTTTAAATGGATTTACGATTTTTCCGCGGCGAGAAATTACGCGTTTTCTTTGGCGAAATACGACTACGTTTTTTGGCTTGACGCAGACGACTTTATAAGCGATTGTAACGCCGAAAAAATATCCGCGATAAAAAACGAAAAAGAGCCGTTCGATACGTATATGATGAAGTACGCGGTCGGGTTTGACAATGCGGGTAAACCGTCGTTTGAATTTTATCGCGAAAGGCTTATGCGAAATTGTTCGTCGGCAAGATTTAAAGGTTTCGTGCACGAGGCGATTGCGCCCTTCGGAAAAATTAAGCGGTGCGATATAACTGTCGAACATCGTAAAGAAAAAGCGGGCGATCCGCGCAGAAACCTTAATTTGTACGAGCGGCATTTATCGCTCGGCGAAAAACTCGATGCAAGGGGACAATACTATTATGCAAAGGAATTTTTCTTTTTGGGTGAATATACCCGTTGCGAAAAAGAACTTTTAAAATACTTGACTATGAGCAATAAATTTTTGCCCGATGAAAAGGACGCGTATATTTCCGTTTATAAATGTCGCAAAAAAACGGGTAAGGGCGACGTAGTCGAACCTCTTTTCGGCGCACTGTCCGCTATCGGACCTGACGCGGAAGTTTTTTGCTATCTCGGGGACGCTGAAAGAGATAAAAAGCGATTTAATCGAGCGGCGGCGTATTACAAGTGCGCGCTTTGCTCGGATTTTCCGCAAGAAAACTACGGCTTTTTCGAGCAACGGTTTTTCTATCTCGAACCGCTTTTAAGGCTCGTTGCGTTATATTATCGCACGGGCGACAAAAAGTCGGCAAAATTATACCACGATATTTGTAAAGAGAAATACCCCGACGACGAAGCGGTTGTTTATAATTCTCGTTTTTTTGACTAAATATCCGAAATTCTATAAATAATATCAAAAATAAAAAATAAAACTATGCAAACGGTTTACAAAACCTTTTATTTGTTGTAAAATATATCCGTCGCGTTTAAGTTGCGCGATATACGGATATGCTTAAATTTAAGAAAAACGAAGTTTTGAATTACACAGGTATAGCGTTGCTTGCCATCGTTCACGCAATATGCTACAACCTTTTTATCATAGAAAATAAGTTTGCTCCTGCGGGATTAAACGGCATTGCCGTTATGATTCAGTATGCGTTGAATAATTATAGTTTACTCGGCTATATGTCGCTTATCATCAACGTTCCGCTCTGCGTGTTTTCGTTTTTTACTACCGACAGGCAATTCGCGATGAAAACGGGTTTTTTCGTCGTGGTTTATTCCTTGGCGTATCTTGCTTTGCAGGCGATAGATACGTCGGGAATACAATATAACGCGGCGGGAAACGACACCATTTATCCCATAATTATAGCGGGTACGATAGGCGGTTTCGTCTACGCGGGGTGTTTCAGATTAAATTCTTCCACGGGCGGCACGGATATAGTTTCTAAATACATTAGCAAAAAGAAACCCGAACTTAATTTCTTTTGGGTTACTTTCGCGCTTAACGCCGCGGTTGCCATTGCGTCGTTGTTCGTCTACGCCGAAAAGGGTGCGGACGGAAAGTACGATTATAGTTGGAAGCCCGTTTGTCAATGCCTTTTGTATTGCTTTTTATCGAGTTTCATAAGTAATTTGCTTATAAAGGGCGGTAAATCGGCGTATAAGTTTATGATCATCACTTCGCACGCCGAAGAAATAGACTACGAAATAGTTCACACGCTTAAACACAGCGCGACGAAAATAGTCGGCACGGGCGTTTACAGCAATATCGAAAAAGACGTTATCGTGTGCGTTATCAACAAGCACCAAATAATGGATTTCCAAAATATATTGAAAAAATACGACGATACTTTCGCTTTCGTGGAAACGGTAAACGAAACTATCGGAAATTTTAAAATAATCAAATAAGGAGCAGTATA
>CAVLAV010000087.1:0-7408 GCA_963660735.1 bacterium | reverse complement strand
ACGATAGCGGCTTAAATTTGGGGAGTTTTTGACTGTACATTATTTGACAATTCCAGGATTTTCGCTGCGCCTTTTTTAAATGCGCAATCGCAACTGACACGATTATATTATTACTTTGTCTGTTGTTCAGGGGGATTGCCGCGCCTGCGGCTCGCAATGACAGCGGGATGATAGTGCGGTGGGATATTTCGCTGACGCTCAATATGACGTGCTTTTTATCCCCTATCGTCGGCGTTGCCGCCACTTCCCCCGAAGGTGGAAGCAAAGAAGATTGTTTTTGTTAAAATTAAACCAAATTTAATCTCTATGCAAAAACTAATCTCGCTTTCTCCTTCGGGGAAAGTGGCACGAAGTGCCGATAGGGGATAAAAAGGCTCTGTTAAAACTTAATTAGTTTAAACTTCCGACGGTACTAAATCGCTTATTTTCACGGCGATACAATCGCCGCGGTATTCTCCGTTTTCGTCGATATAAGAGAAATCGACTTCAATATAATCGTTTACCGCCGCATTGTTCATAACGCAGCCTTCGTCGCCTTTGCGTATTCCGAATTTTTCATATTCGGGTTTATCGACTGCTAATTTTACGAGCGAGTATTCTTTTATTTTTATCGGGGTCAAAGCCGCGCTCGCCTTTTTAATAAGACGATCTTTCTTTAATTCCAACTCGTCCGCGATAGTTTTAGGAAGTTTTTCCTTTTCAACTGCCAAATCTTCGTTTTTAATTTCCGCTATTACGTATTCGCCTACGTTTTGGGGGTTGAAAAAGAGAACTTTTGCTCCCAAGCGGTCTTTTTCTAAAAGTATTCCGCGCGAATTGTTTTTTACGCTATATTTTTTATATTCGCCGTCGTTTATTAGTCTTACTAAATCGTATTTTTTCACTTTACCCATCCTCCAAATGGAGTTGTATTTTTTATCTTGCCCTCCGGACACAAAATCCAACCGCTATAAAAACTGGCTTCGTTTATAGTAGTTTTAATTGCAATTCTTTGTCCGTGTGAGTCAAGATTTTTTAAAATGTAGTTACCACTCAAATATTGTTCTCGTGCTTGTTTACAAAATTCCATTTTTAAATATTCCGAATCGTCAACGTTAAACCCCAAATCATAAAAAATCTTATTTTTGCCCTTTGATTTTATATCATCTTTAAAAACATATTCAGTAAATTTTCGTATATCACATTCGGCGCGGCATTTAGATTGTACAATTACAAAGTCTACTGCCGTCGTCTTACAATCACAGTTGTTATGCAAGGGCTGTTTTGGCATATTACTTGATATGAAATAACAACCGTCTAAAACTGAACATATTTTACAATGCCCTAATATTTCCATTAAGTTCCTCATTATTTCTCTTAACCAGTCAGGTGTATTAGGAATAAAAAAATGATCCCATTCTACCCATTGATTATATAAAAAATCACCATTGTCATCAATATAAACCAAATCTTTAAATATAGACACTTTTAAAACCTCTTACTTATTAGATGTAAAATCTTTTTAGAACTTTACCTTCTTCATTTTATCACGTTTTTTTTCAAAGTCAATATTAGGTGTCTATTTTATATCAAAATTTTTATAGTCTTCAAAAGAGTGTCGGTGATATTATATTATTTATTGATTTATTTTATCCGTTCGCATTATTAACGTCTTTACGAGCGTAGCGAAGTAATCTCCCGGGAGGGTGGCAAAAGAATACGTCATTCTGAACGATAGTGAAGAATCCCACCGAATAACAGACGGGCATATACTTTCCTCACTTCGGTCGTGGGATATTTCGCTTGCGCTCAATATGACGTACTTTTTTATTTCACGTCATTCTGAACGCAGTGAAGAATCCCACAACTTAAGTGAAGAATATATGCTCCATACTTTTTCAGTGGGATTGCCGCGCTAACTGCTATTCGGCACTTAACGCTGACGCGTTAAAACTATCGTTTTCCGCATTTTTTATCAAAAATGCAAGTGCCTTATGAATACCGTCGCTCGCAAACCCTTGCAAGCAAGTTTGCTCACTCGACATTGACGCAATGACAGTGGGGGATAGTGCGGTGGGATATTTCGCTGACGCTCAACATGACGTAAAATAATACGGCGGTTTATTCGGCTATGGTTTTCAGTACGCTTTCCAACTCTTTTGCGGCGACGGAAAGCGAAAAGTCTTTGCGCTTGATAAGGCAAATTTCGCGCGGGGTGATTTCTTCCTCGGTTTCGAGTTTAAACACTTCGCCGTCGGCGATTTCCTTTTCGGCGAACGACTCGGGTATAAACCCTATCCCGAGGTTGTTTTTTACTATGGGCAGAATTTGGTTGGAAGTGGAAACCTCTATGTCGGGCGAAAAGTTAAGTCCGCGCCTGCGGAAAAGGTTAAAATAATATTCGTAAGTTTTCGTGGTTTTGTTAAGACTTATTACGCAATGCTTTAAAATCTCCTCGAAACCGACTTTTTCGCTCGTCAGATATTTGTATCTTTTGCCGCAGACCACTATATCCTGAAAAGTTTTTATCGTAACCGTTTTAAGCGTTTTATCCTCGTCGAACGGCGTTGCGATAAGCGCAAAATCCACCGCTTGGTTTTTAACCGCGCCCATCGCCTGCGCGTTGGTAAGGTTGATAAGACTGAACTTTATTTTAGGGTACAGCGCGTGATATTTGACGAGCGCGGGCAGTAAAACCTCGTGCAGAGCCGTTTCCGAAACGCCCACGCGCACGATGCCTTCGTTAAGACCGTTGTAGCGCGAAAGTTCTTCTTCGGCGGCGGTTATCTGCTCGTAGGCAATGGCAACCCTGCGATAGAGTTTTTCGCCCTCGGGCGTAAGCGTAACGCCCTTGTTGGAACGGGTAAACAGCGTGCAACCGAGTTCTTTTTCCAAATTTTTTATAGTCCGCGTTACGTTGGGCTGTTCGGAATAGAGAGCCTCCGCGGCGGCGGTTATGTTGCCGAATTTGGCTACGAAATAAAAGGTCTTGTAGTTTTCAAAATTAACGTTCATATACGCTTTACCATATAAAAATTATATCTTAACTATTGCAAATATACATTTTACAGATAGTCGCAAAAAGATTATAATGTATTCGTCAGGATATGTCAAGGAAGTTGTTATGAAAAAAACGAAAAACGAAATTTCGCAGTCTTTGCCGATGCTTATATTTATAATATTGTCGGGCGGATTGCAGGACGCTTACTCGTATTTTTGCCGCGACGGCGTGTTTGCCAACGCGCAGACGGGCAACATAGTGTTTTTAAGCGTGAATATAGTCAACGGCGACGCGGGCGGGGTGGTAAAATATCTCGTACCCGTAGCGTTTTTCGCTTTGGGCGCGATAATCGCAAAGACGCTGTTCTTCGTTCTGAAAAAAAAACGAGGTCGTGTTCTGGAAGCAGATCGCGCTTATTATAGAGTCGGTCGTACTGCTTGCGGTGGCGTTTATGCCGCAGAGTATGAATTTGTACGCCAACGCGCTGACTTCGTTTGCGTGCGCGGTGCAGGTGCTTACTTTCGACCAGATCTACGGCAACGATTTTGCAAGCACGATGTGCATAGGCAATATCGTAAAGGCGTCGGGCGCGCTCGTAACGGCGATTGCGCAAAAGGATAAATCGGCGTTAAAGCGGTTCGGCTTGTATATTCTGGTAGTGTTTATTTTCGCGGTCGGCGCGGGCGCGGGATATTTATTGCAGAGTGCGTTTAAAAACTACGCGATAATTTTCTCGGCGGGTCTTACTTTTATAGCGTCGCTCGCGTTTCTCGGCAGAACCGACGAGGTGAAAGAATGAAAAAACAAAAGGTTATAGTTTTAAGCGTTTGTTTAACGCTTATCGTCGCGCTGCTCGCGGTGATATTTCTCGTTCCGTCTTCTTCTAGCGGCGAGAGTATAAACGAGGCGATGCGTAACGAGGTGTTGCACGAAACGGACAAGATAAACTTTTTCGGGTTGCAGGTAAACCCGGGGCTTATATCGGCGTATACCGTAACGGGCGTAATATTCGTTTTCTGTCTTATAGTGCGACTTTTCGTTATTCCGAAGTTTACGCTCGTACCGAATAAGTTTCAGTGCGTACTCGAAACCGCCGTCGGAACTTTCGACGGTATGGCAAAGGGCAGCAGTCCGCAAAGGAATAAGTTTTTGGGCGCGTATATCTTTACCTCCGCGGCGTATATTTTCGTCGGAACGATATTTGAATTGTTCGGGTTTCAGGCTGTAACCGCGCTCGGGCGGTCGGTATCTCTGCCTGCGCCCTTGGCGGATATAAACGGAGCGATAACGCTCGGGTGCGTATCGTATCTCGTAATACTCGGCGGCGGACTTATTTCCAACGGCGTAAAGGGCGTGGGAAAAACTTTAAAAGATTTCTCCTTGCCCGTTTCTATGAGTTTCCGTCTGTTCGGCGCGCTCTTGTCGGGCGCACTCGTAACCGAACTCGTGTATTACTACGCGGCGACTTCCTTCGTTCTGCCCGTGGTAGTGGGCGTTTTGTTCACGCTGTTGCACGCGCTTATCCAAGCCTACGTGCTTACTATGCTCACTTCGCTTTTCTACGGCGAAGTTTCCGAAAAAAAACCAAAAAAAGAAATTAAAAATAAAGAGGTAACGAAAAATGTTTAAAGCAGTAAAGAAAGTTTCGGTTTTGTTGTTCGCCGTTGCGCTCGTCGCGCTCGTTGCGATAGTCCCCGCGACCCGTATTTCGGCTCGCGCAGAGGAAGAAAATATTCCGCAGATAACCGTTCAGGCGGAAGAAAACGGGCAGACCGAACAAACCGCGCAGGACGACGCCAAAGGCAGTAAGGCTATATCCGCGGCGATAGCCGTAGGACTTGCCGCCGCGCTCGGCGCGCTTGCTATGGGTATTGCGATAGCCAAGTCCAACGAGGCGATCGCCCGTCAACCCGAGGCTGCGGGGCAGATAAGATCCGGACTTATGCTCGGGCTTGTCTTTATAGAAACGGCTATTATTTACGCGCTTATCGTAGCGATACTCGTCATATTCGTTTTGTAAGGTGAAGTATGTACAATCTTTTAAGCGGAATTCCGCTGAATATAGATATTAAGCAAATAGCGTTGCATTTGCTCAACTTCGTTTTGCTTTTTCTGATATTGTACTTTTTGCTGTATAACCCCGTAAAAAAGTTTATGGAAAAGCGAGAGGCGCATTATCGCGAGCAGGACGAACGGAGTAACGCCCGTTTGGCGGAGGCGGAGCAAAGCAAACTCGAATACGAAAAGCGTTTGAGCCAAGCCGACGAGGAAATAGCCGATAAAAAACGCGCGGCTATATCCGAGGCGCGCGCGGAGAGCGAACGCATAATAAAATCCGCCGAGGACGAGTCCGCAGTCATACTTAAAAAGGCGGGCGACGCGGCGGAAAATATCAGGAAACGCGCCGAGGAAAAGGCGAAAGACGAACTTGCGGACGTTATAGCCGCGGCGGCTACGGAAAAAATAGAAAAGTCCCTGTCCGTTGACGCGTTCTTGTCGGAGAATACCAAAGATGAACGATAATCGCATTATTGCCGAGTTTTTATCTTTAACCGAGCCTACCGCCGAGCAAAAGGAAAAACTCGAATCGTTTTTAAAAAACAAATATAACCGCCCTGCGGAAGTTAAGTGGGTTAAAGACGAAACCGTAAAAAAAGGCTTTATATTAAAGGCTTTAAACGAGGTTTACGACAACACTCCCGAGGGTTTTATACGGGAATTAAAGTCCGTTGCGGAAAGCGCGGATAAGTCCTCGGACGATTATATATCGCTCGTGAAAGAGACAATCGAAAAATGGCAACCGCGCGTAAAGGCGCGCGAGGTCGGCACGGTGCAATCGGTTGCGGACGGAGTTGCCGCTGTTACGGGTCTGCACGGCGTTAAGTACGGCGAGATACTCGTGTTCGACGGCGGCGAAAAAGGACTTGCGCTCGACTTAAACGAGAACGGCGCGGGTTGTATACTGTTCGACGACGAAAATTCCTACGCGGGCGAAAAAGTCTATAAAACGGGCAAGACCGCAGGCGTGGGCGTGTCCGACGAGATAATCGGCAGGGTTATAAACGCCCTCGGCGAACCTATCGACGGCAAAGGCTCGTTTGCAATAGAAAGGTATATGCCCGTGGAAAGTCCCGCTCCCGCCATTATCGACCGCAGTCCCGTAAACGAACCGCTTAAAACGGGTATTTTAACCGTGGACGCTATGTTCCCCATAGGTAAAGGTCAGCGCGAACTTATCGTCGGCGACCGTCAGACGGGTAAAACGAGCCTCGCGATAGACGCTATTCTTAACCAAAAGGGCAAAAGCGTAATCTGCGTTTATTGCGCAGTCGGGCAAAAGGCAAGCACGGTAAAAAGGCTTGTAAAAACGCTCGAAGAAAACGGCGCGCTCGATTATACCGTAGTGGTGTTTTCTTCGGCGGCGGAGTCCGCGCCTATGCAGTATATCGCTCCGTTTTCGGCTTGCGCCGTATCGGAATATTTTATGCGCGAGGGCAAGGACGTACTCGTCGTTTACGACGATTTGTCAAAACACGCCGTGGCGTACAGAACGCTCTCTTTGTTACTCGGCAGAAGTCCGGGGCGCGAGGCGTACCCCGGGGATATATTCTATCTTCATTCGAGATTGCTCGAAAGGTCGGCTAAATTGAGCGAAGAAAAAGGCGGCGGCAGTATAACCGCGTTGCCTATAGTGGAAACGCTCGGCGGCGACGTGTCGGCGTATATACCCACCAACGTAATTTCCATTACCGACGGACAGTTGTTTCTGGAAAGCGAGTTGTTTTTATCGGGACAACGCCCTGCGGTAAACGTGGGACTTTCGGTTTCGAGGGTGGGCGGCAGCGCGCAGACCAAGGCTATGAAAAAAGCGGTCGGCTCGCTCAGACTCGAACTCGCTCAATACCGCGAAATGAAAACTTTCGCGCAGTTCTCGGGCGATTTGGACGAGTCGGTCAAAAATCAATTCGAGTTCGGTAAGGCTCTTACCGAAATTCTCGTTCAGCCGCTCGAAAAACCATATAGCGAATGGCAGGAAGTAGTAATTCTCGTAGTTTCGCTCGCAAAAATAACCGTAGGGTTAAAAAACGGAACGATTCGCGGATTTTTTAACGAATTTTTACCGTACTTTGCCGAAAAATATTCGGGCGTCGTTTCTAATATAGAAAACGGAAAAACTCTTTCGGACGACGACGCGGCTGTTATAAAGAGCAGTGCGGAAAGGTTTATAAAAGAGAAATGTCTGAAATAACCGAGGTAAAAAACAGAATAAAGGGCGTTTCCGACACGCGTAAGATAACGGGCGCACTGTACCTCATATCGTCGTCAAAGGTTAAAAAAGCGAGAGAGGAACTCGAAAAAACCGCGCCGTATTTTTACGGTATCCGTAAGGAGATAAAGTCTATATTTAAAACCGTGGAACATATAGAC
>CAVLAV010000086.1:0-7419 GCA_963660735.1 bacterium | reverse complement strand
AGAACCGCCCATTTCTACCATTCTTGCGGGAATCTCGAAACTCGACATAGACGCGTCCGCGAATACTTGCTTTTCGCAAACCAAATCCGCATCGCCGTCTTCAAAAACAAATGAAGCGTATTTTGAAGCATAAAATGCCCCGTTTCCGATTTTCGTAACGCTTGCGGGGATTGTGAACGTGCCGTTTCCCGTAGCGCTATGGAAACATTCGGCGGGAATTTCGGTAAGACCATCCGGAAGTTCTATATTATTGACGGCAGTTGCCGCAAAAGCCGCTTGCCCCAACGTAATTTCGCCGATATCGTCGGCAAAAACAACGTCGGTTAAACTACTGCAGGCATGAAATGCATAACTGCCGACAGATTTTACGGAGGAGGGAATAGTAACGGAAGTAACGTTTTTGCCAGCAAACGCATTATTTCCGATAGCAACGACGTCTTTACCGCTTATACGGTCCGGTATTTCGACAACGCTTTTTTCACCTATGTATGAGGTTATCGTACCGGTTGTCGAATCGAAAGAAAAGTCTTTAAGATAAACCTTGTCCAGATACGTCTCTCTGAGGTGTTCTTTTACCGCGTCGGTCGGTTTTGTTTCGCTTTCGTCTTCAACCGCCGACTTTGCGACGGTAAATATGGATCTCGTGCTGTTAGCGACATTTCCGTCTAGGTATTGCGACATCGCATATTCGTAAGTTCCGTCGCTGTTTTTAACTCCTTTGTACGCTCTGCCGACGAAATTACGCTCAAAATTGCTTTCTTTAAGGTTGACGATCGAACCGTTTATCAGATATTCTCCGTTGACGTTTTTGTCGAGCGAATCATAATAGATATTTATGATCCTCGTTTTTTCCTGATCGGTATAAGTCCAATTGCCGTTATCGTCCTTAACCGCCCAATCGTAGACGGCGTTTTCCCCGAAAACGTTTTCCACGGTCAAATCGTTTGCCTTAACATACTCTTCGGGAGCGATAAGCATACCGTAAACGGCGTTTTCGCTATATTGTGATTCGGGTAACACCGCGGTAAAACGTATACCCGTATTCGTTCCGATTTTTACCGACGCACCGTTACGCATCGTAAAACTCTCATTATCTGCCGCGCCGACCTTAAAACCGCCGCTTATAAAAGCAAGACAGACCGAGAACATCAACATCACCGAAAAACAACAATAGAATTTGAACTTTTTAATATTTTCCACATTGCACCTCAATTGAAAAACGGATCATCCTGTTCTTCGTCGTTTACATATAATTTTGTCGTTGATGCCGTAACGATATCAACTGCGCCGAACGAAAGTATCTCTATTTTTGCTTTTGAATATCGATTGCTCTTACAAACCGACGGCAAGCATTTATTTTTTTGAGAGGGGAGAATTCCATCCCCCCCCCACAATTTTATCTCGTCATATCCGTCAGCTTTCATAAGTAACCTCCGTAGTACTGATGAAAACATTCGGAAGGGTTATTTTCACCGTTCTTTTCGGCAATACTACCTTCGTTAAAGGACATTGGTCGAACTGATACCCTTTACCTTTCGAAATGTCATCGGTTCCGTCTTCAAATACCAAAGGTTTGGTTCCGCCCGCCTCAAACGTGAGAGTCGCTATCTTATTGCCCGCAAAACTCGCCGCGCCGATAGACGTGGTACGCGCGGGAATTTCGAGAGAAGTTATGCCGCAAGCCTGAAAACTCCACGCACCGATAACGAGATCCTCCGTGCCACCTTTTACGAAGTTTACCTCGCCCAAAACGGACGACCCCTGAAACGCCGCCGAACCGATTTCGACGAGCGACTTCGGGAAAGTAACCGTAGTAAGCGCAGTACCGTAAAACGCGTAAGGCTCGATTTTAGTAATACCCTCGCCCAAAGTCAGGGAAGTAAGCGGAACGTTATTCGCCATTCCGTCGGGAACGACGCCTACGCTGCCGGGGATATTAAGCGAAGTTACGCTCGTACCCGCAAGGTGGAAACCCGCAGCCGCGCCTTCGATTTTATGAGCCGTGAGAGGTTTGGTGCGGTTTGCGTTAAACGAAAGATTAGTGAGGTTTACCGCGTTCTGGAAGAAAGAACCGCCCATTTCTACCATTCTTGCGGGAATCTCGAAACTCGACATAGACGCGCCCGCGAATACTTGCTTTTCGCAAACCAAATCCGCATCGCCGTCTTCAAAAACGAACGACGAATATTTAGAACGAAGGAAAGCCGAATCACCCAACTTAGTAACCGTGGCGGGAATTACGAATTCGCCCTCGCCCGTGGTATCCTGAAAACACAAAGCGGGTATTTCTTTAAGTCCCGCAGGGATTTTAACGTTATTTACCGCGGTATTTCTGAAAGCCGCTCTGCCTATTGTAAGTTCGCCTATACCGTCGGCAAACACGACTTCGGTTAAACCGCTGCAATAATAGAAAGCGTTTTCGCCGATAGTCTTTACGGACGCGGGAATAATTACGCTTGTAAGGCTCGTATTGACGAAAGCCGAATTGCCTATCGTTTCGAGCGTGGCGGGGAAAGACACGGTGTCTATTTTAACGCTCGCGTAACCCGAATCGTTAGTGGTAAACGCCTTTTCGCCTATGCCTTTTACGATAACGCCGTTTATTTCGGAAGGAATAACGACTCTCGTATTAGTTCCCGTATATCCCGTAATAACGCCGTTTTCCGAATCGAAAACGAAATCTCCCGTATTAGAATTTATCTGACCTTTAACGCCGCTAACCTCGCCTATAACGTAATTATCGGCGTCTTTACCCGTAAGCGTGGCGGTAACTTTCATATCATACGAACCCGAGTCTGCCGACGGAAATTCTATCTTGCTTATTTCAACGCCTACTTCGTCGCCTCCGACTACGTTTTCAAGCGCGGGCGTACCCGTCCATTCCGCATCGGTAGTGCCGTCAACGTCCTTGTTCGTAACGGTAACGCCCGAAATGGTAAGGACTCTTTTAGCGACGGTCGCCTTAACTTCTTTAAGTTCGGCTATCGAATAATTTGACTTATCCTCTCCGTTTATAGCGATTTCTTTTACGGTAACGGTTTTGTTTTCGCCTATAAGCGAATCCGCAAACTCACCTTTTACGGTAACGCTTACGTCGTCTTTTCCGCAAATACCGCCGACCGAGGATAATTTACCCTCGTAAGCGTTAGTTTTATCGTACTGTTTGCTTTCGCCTTTTACCTCGCTCACGTCCAACGGTTTCGGAGTAATAACCATTTGTTTGGTTATATCCTCAAACGGTTCGTCGGTGTCGCTCAAAGAGATTTTCACGTCGTAAGTGCCTGCGTCTATCGCCTCCGACACTTTAGTGCCGTTTTGGTAGACGGACACGGACAAACTCCCCGCGTCGGTCGGCGTAACTTTTACGGTCGGACGCTTTGCAGTTCCGTCGTAAACGTAATTAAGCCCCGTTACCTCGACGACGGGCGTCGTCGAAGAACTTTCTTTTTGCGTTGAACAAGCCGTTGCGAAAACCGCGGTTAAGGCAATGGACGCGCTCAACAAAAGCGTTAAAAATTTTTTCATCTCGTTCCTCCTCAGAGATTTTTTATTTTTCAGAAACGATTTAAGTTTTCTCTTAAACCTTTCCGTTTTACCTTTAAATAATTTCTATATCTTCCACACTCGGCAACACGGATTGCGCTTTTGACGGGTGATCAAGATAAAAGTACGCCACGGACGCTATGTCGTCGCGTTGCGGATGAAAACGCCCCTCGCTCCGCCAGCCGATAGACTGCAAAGTAACTTTTATATCCTTTTCAAAATAAACGGGGTCTACGGCGTGAATTCTGTACATATCGAAACGTTGTTGCGAAATATATACGTTATCCGTTTTTAAAGGGTGAAAACCCGCGTATAAGGTGGAATACTCCCTATAAGTCTTGGTAGACCAGTCCTCGAAATTGTACGCCGCAAGGAAATAATCTTCCGTACCCGTTCCGCATATAGTCGGAAATTCCTTATCGCCGTCAAGGAAAAATTTAACCTCTCCTTCGCCCCACCAACCGTTGTTGTTGCAACCGTAGGCGACGTAAGTTCCCACGTACTTTCCTTTTCCCTCGATATTATCGAGAATGGTATAGTCCTGTTTATACGGCAACGGATTTTGCCTTCTGAACAGGGCGTGAAAATAACCTGTATTCTCGGGCAACGATTTAAGTTGATAATCAACCTGATAATAAATCGCCTGATTTTCCTCGCCCCTGTTTTCAACCGTTATCAACGCTCTTTTTTTGAAGGGCATACTCCAAAAACAGTTAAAACCCCTTGCGGGATTTACGCACACCGCAACGCTGTCCACGTGAAAATAACTATCCCAACCGTTAAAGAAGAAATCTCCCAACGGACACTCTACGGACGGCGTTTTGCAATCGTCCCAAAAAATACGCAAAATAAGATTTCTTGCCGACGATTTGCCCGTATGCACCATCCATAAATGTTTTATCTCGCCCTCGCCCTTAATATCGGCGAGAGTTATCGTTTCGTGTTTATTGAGCAAAAGATAAGGTCTGACCTTCCAACCTCTTCCGAGTTCTCGCGCGGGGTGAGTGTCTTTTTCCGATTCGGGGATATCCTCCGCACCGCCCTTGCCTTTTTCGCCCGTTAAATTTTCCGCGCTTATACTGCGCGATACCACATTGTCAAGGTTTCGCAATTCTTCTAAATTCATTTTAATTTCCGCTCCTGATCGTTATTATATACGACGCAAGTCCGTAAGCCTCTACGTCCAAGTTAAACGAGTTATTTTTAAACCGCTTATAGTTGCCTTTATCGAAAACGTTTTCCACGCTATCGACGATTCCGCTATATCCAAGTTTTGCGATATCGGTTTCTATCGACAGGCTAATCGCCTTATCGGTCGGATTATAAACGTTCACGATAAACCTGTTTTCACCCTTTAACACGCCGACCGTAACTTCTTCGGTGGTTTTTACGCCCTTTGACGAAGTAAATACTCCTTTCTCGAAAATATCGGGATAACTCTTATACACTTCGATATATTTCTTAATTACGGGGTTAGTCGTGCCGCCTTGCCTTAATATGGGATTGCCCATAAGGTAAGCGAGCGAATACTCGTTTGCCGACATCGAGGCAGCGTCGTCATTCCAAAGTCCCAAAACCTTAACGGGGATAGTGTAACGCGTAATTTCAGGTGCGGACAAGAGATCCTCGCCGTCCGTATCGTTTTTATTCAACTTGTAACCGAGCGGTCTTGACCACATTAGTCCCGCCATATCTATATACGGAGCATAAGCGTCGTTTATCCCCTCGCAAAAGAACGCGTAATCATCGGTATACTTGCGCATAATCGCATCTATTTCTTCAAAAATTTTCTTATAGCCTTCGCCGTAAGCCGTCGCGGGAGTTTTATGACCGTGCGCCTTATTAAAACACAGTTCGGCGGGCATTTCCATCAACTGATCGAAGAACAGACCGTTTACACCGTTTTTGGCAAGTCTTTCCGCCGCCTCCGTCAAAGCCTTTTTAAAATTCTCGGCGGAAGGACACGTAGCCGTGAACGCGTAACTGCCCCAACCCAACACTTGTCGAGTTCCGTCCTCGCGCACCGTCGCGCAGGAATCCAAATTACCGCTCTTCGACCACTCCGAATCGCCGTTTACGGAATAGGCGTTTAAGTAAGCGAATATTTTATCGCCGTTTTTCCGAGCCTTTTCCACGCCCGATTTAAAAGCCGCCTCGCCGCCCGCTTTTTCGGAAAATTTATAGTCGGGATATTTGGCGTCGAATCCGCTTTCGCTCCAACCCAAAATCATAAGATTGTCTATTCCGAGCGTTTCGACGGAAGAGGCGATCGTGGCGATATCGTTACCGAAATCGGGCGCGGCGTTTAAGTCGTAGGAAAAAGTGGGCGCGCCGTTGGTGGGCGCTTGCACCGCCGCCTGCAAGCCGTAAAACTCCCGTATGGTTTTCGACGGATTTTTTGCGAATTTGCTGTAGTTTTCGAGAAAAGCCCTGTAACAATCCGCACCTTCGTACCAACCGCCGCTCGATTGAGCGCCGAGGACTATCGGCGGCAAATCTACGCTCTCGCCGTTTTCGGCAAAGGGATAGTATTCCACCGAAAGGGATGCGCCCGCTTTGCAGTCTGAATCGTAGCCGTTGTTCTCGTCGAAAATACCGAAATTCAATCTTTTAAACGAGGCGGCATCGTCCTTTGAAAAAATATAAACGCCTTCGGTTTCGTTATAAAGTTGCACGAGTTGCATCGACAAACTTCCGGGATAACTCACCCGAAGTTCCCTCGCACCCGACACGCCGAACGTGTAGCCGTCTATACCCGCACGCAGCGCGGAACTTTCAGCCAAAGTAACGGCGTGCTTATGCAGTTCGCCTTCGAGCATCGGGTAAAACAGAGTGTAATCCTTATTCGGGTCTACGCCGCAAGCCTGCGCCCCGACGATAGATACGACGACTGCGCCTTGGCAATTATTTTCAACGGAATAATTCCACTCCGAATAACCTTTATCTTTAAACACGTCCACCGTCAGCGCGACGGTTATACCCTCGTAAGTTTTTCCGTCGGAATCAAAAGACGCGTCCCACAGTAAAGTTACTCTTTTACCCGAGGGCAAATCGGATATTTCGGACGATTTCAGAGGTAGTCCTCGCGAACTTATCTTCTTTAATTTCGTTCTGTCGGCGGTTGTTTTCCACTTATCGCCCGTCGCAACGTCTACGTAAAGCGTAAAGTTGCCGTAAGTCGAGCCGTGCCCGTCGTTAAGTCCGTAACCTAAATTTTCCTCGTTTTTACCTATCAAAGAAACGAGCGCGCCGTCCGATTTTTGAAATTCGAGTCGTAACTTATCGTTCTTTACGACTATAGAATTTTCGTCTTGAGTAGCGGTAACTTCGTTATTTTTCTTTCCGCTATCGCTCGAATCGTTTACTTTTCCGCAACCGACGGTTTCGACAGTAATCACCATACACAGTAAAATAAATATAAATTTTTTAAAAAAAGTCCTGATCCTCATCAATCCTTAACCCCTCCGATAGTCGTTCCCTGAACGAAATATTTTTGCAGGAACGGGTAAACGCAAATTATGGGAAAAACGAGAATTATTACGAAAGCCATTTGTAACGATTGCGGCGTTACGTTATGCGCCGCCGAACCTATAACGCTTGAATTCATATTTCCCGAATTTGAACTTGCGCTTGCTATTATCTCTTGCAACAGCGTAGCGGCGGGTTTTAATTCCTGAGTGGAAACGTAGAACGCCCCCGCAAACCAGTCGTTCCAGTGGAAAACGCCTATAAACAAAGCGATCGTAGCCAAAGCCGACGCCGAAAGCGGAAGATATATTCTGAAAAGAATAGTCAATTCCCCCGCGCCGTCGATTTTAGCAGCCTCCGCAAACGAACCCGGCAACGCCTCAAACGCCGAACGCACGATTATCATAT
>CAVLAV010000085.1:0-7556 GCA_963660735.1 bacterium | reverse complement strand
TATAATAGAAATAATCTAACGATAAAAGGAAAAATCGTATGGAAAACAAAATTAAGATTTTTGAGAATAAACAAGTCCGTACGGCGTGGAACGCAGACGAAGAAGAATGGTATTTTTCTGTGGTGGATGTAGTTTCTGTTTTAACGGATAGCGCAGATCCGAATAATTATTGGAAAGTCTTAAAGAACCGTTTGAAAAAAGAAGGGAGTGAGTTGGTTACAAATTGTAACCGACTGAAACTTCGTTCCCCGAAAGACGGAAAAACCTATAATACGGATGTGCTTGATACAAAGGCTATGGACGAAACGCTCGAATATGCCCGAAAAGCAGAAACTTTGCAAAAGGAAAAAGATAAGAACGAAAAGTATGTCCACGCAGGAAAGACTTTGGCAAAAATCGCCCCTAACACCTATCGTGGAATTACATACGGTATGAGTTCGATCGGTTTGTTCTTTTCGGCGTTTGCAGATTTCTGCATGCCATCCGTTCAAAAACAAATTCCGCTGTTGCAGAAAATTGAGCAAGAAATGCAGGAAGAAAAAGAACGTTATGAGCGGTCAAACGGAAGAACCGGCGCACATAAGTAAAATTTAATTATAATTAAGACCAGCTATGAAAAGTCAAGCGAAAAACAGGGAAAATACTCCAACGGTTTTTTAAATTAAAACGTAAAAAATACGGATAACCTAAACGGTTATCCGTATTTTGGTGGACAGGGGTGGAGTGCGAAAGGCAAGCCTTTCGGCGACGGGTATACGGGCTGTTATCGTCAAATAGGGTAGTGTGAAAACATACTTGTAAAGGGGTTAGGTAACCCTTGCTGCGAACCACGGTCGGTGGTTCTTACCACCCCGTTTTCCACGCAAAAAAATACGGATAACCGCTTAGGTTATCCGTATTTTGGTGGACAGGGGTGGATTCGAACCACCGAAGTCGGTGACGACAGATTTACAGTCTGTTCCCTTTGGCCGCTCGGGAACCTGTCCGTATTTTGGAGCTGGCGATTGGAATCGAACCCACAACCTGCTGATTACAAGTCAGCTGCTCTGCCAGTTGAGCTACACCAGCAATAGTTAGCATTATTGGTGCCTTAGGGCGGAATCGAACCACCGACAGAGGGATTTTCAGTCCCTTGCTCTACCGACTGAGCTACCAAGGCATATTATTTTGCCCTTAAATTTCTTTAAGGGCAAATTTGGCGACCTGGATGGGGTTCGAACCCACGACCTCTAGCGTGACAGGCTAGCGTTCTAACCAGCTGAACTACCAGGCCAAATTACATTGCGGTGTATTGAGTTGTAGTGGTGGGCCTTCTAGGACTCGAACCTAGGACCGACCGGTTATGAGCCGGTTGCTCTAACCAACTGAGCTAAAGGCCCGTCAGATTTTGTCGTCGTGGTCGGGGTGAAGAGACTCGAACTCCCGACCCCAAGGTCCCAAACCTCGTGCGCTACCAACTGCGCTACACCCCGTCAACAAAGTTTCAACGCTCGTATATAATATCATATAGCAAAACATTTGTCAAGCAAAAAATTCAATATTTTTAAAAGATTTTTAAAATTTTTTTTAGCCGCCGTTACTTGCGTAAATTGCGGGTTACGGTCGGCTTTTATCGGCGTTTTCCGCATCGCGTTCGAGTTCTTCTTTTATATTCGTTTCAGTCGGTACGATCTCGGTCGGGGCGGGAGCGTTCGCCCGTTCCTTTTTTTTTTTTTTTTCGAAAACCGTTATTTCGACGAGCGGCAAAACCGTTTGCAGACAATAAAGAGCCGCAAAAGTGAAGGTTATGCCCGCATACGGTTTAAGCGAGTTTACGCCGACGCCGACCGCTATAAACGCCGCAGTCATAATTGCGGACAAAAAGCAAAAGCCGAAAGTGCCTTTTTCGCGTTGCATAAAAAACAACTTGTCGCCGCCGCTCACCTTAATATAGTAATATCCCGTAAGAATTTTAAAAAGACACAGCGCAAGCGAGAGTAAAATTCCCGTTATTGCGATAAATGCATTTATGCCTGTCGACTTTATCAAACTGAAGCCGAACTCGTTTTTAAGCGCGGCGTTATTGAAGTCGAGTACCGCCGAGAACCTTATTATAAATATCATCGCCGTATAAGCGAACGCCGCGGCGGTCAAAAATGACAATATCGCGGTTATAAAACTTAAAATTCGTCTGTTCATAATCATAAAATTTCGTTTTTAAAACTTTCGCCCGCAAGGTCGTTTTTCACGCCGAAAATATCGCACACGGTCTTTGCGATGCAGGCGTAAGTGGGTTTTGTGCCGAGGTTTACGGTTTTTACCGATTTGCCGTAGACGAGCAGGGGAACGTATTCGCGCGAATGGTCCGTAGAGGGCGTTGCGGGGTCGCAGCCGTGGTCGGCGGTAACCATAAGAATATCGTCGCTGCGCATTTGGTCGATAAAATCCTGCAGCCTTGCGGAAAATTCGTTGAGCGCGTTCGTATAGCCGAGCGCGTCGTTTCTGTGTCCGTAAAGCATATCGAAGTCCACGAGGTTTATAAAACACAACCCGTTAAAATCCCGTTTTAAATATTCTATAGACTTATCCATTCCGTCGGCGTTGCCGCTCGTGCGGACGAATTCGGTTATGCCTTGCGAGGCGAAAATATCGTTGATTTTGCCCACCGCTATTACGGCGTTGCCGTTTTCTTTGAGATAGTCGAGCATAGTTTTTTTTGGCGGAACGAGCGAAAAATCGTGTCGCCTTACGGTACGCGTGAAATTTTGCGGGTTATCGCCGATAAACGGGCGTGCGATGACCCTACCCACGGCGTTTTCGCCGACGAGAATTTTCCTTGCTATTTCGCAATACTCGTAAAGTTTTTCCACGGGTACGACTTTTTCGTGTGCGGCAATCTGAAACACGCTGTCGGCGGAAGTATACACTATAAGCGCGCCCGTTTTAATATGTTCTTCGCCGTAGTCTTTGATAACTTCCGTACCCGAGTAGGGGCGGTTGCAAAGCGTTTTTCTGCCCGTTAAACGCTCGAACTCTTTTATCACGCTTTCGGGAAAACCGTTCGGATAGGTGGGCATAGGCTTGGGGGATATAACGCCCGCTATTTCCCAGTGTCCGATAGTGGTGTCTTTACCTGCGGAACTTTCGGCAAGGCGGGCGAAAGCGGCTTTCGGACAATTCTCTTTTTCGCCGAAAGTAACGCCGTCTATATTGAAAAGCCCCAACTTTTTAAGCGTGGGAATATTGAGTTTACCCGTGTTATAGCACGATTTAAAGGTGTTACTGCCCGTATCGCCGAACGCTGCGGCGTCGGGAAGTTCGCCTATGCCGAAACTGTCGGCAACGAAAATAAAAACTCTCATTTAATAGCACCAAAATATCAATTTTTTTGAAGGGTAGTAGCCGAGGCGTGCGTGAAGTTTCAGACTCGCCTCGTTGTTTTCGACTATATTAGAATACGCGATTTCGCCGCGTGCGAGCGCGTTTTTTACCGCGGCGCACAGTAGCGCAGAGCCTACGCCTCTGCCCATTGCCGACGGAAAAACTTCTAAAAGTCCGATAGAACCTTCCTCGTGTTTGCCTATAAAACCGACGATTTCGCCGCCGAGTTCGCAGCAAAGAAAAGTCTTTTGCGAAACGAGTTTTTCTATCTCTTCGAGCGAGTAGTGCAGGGTGTAGGTGGAATATACGAGGTTGAAATTTTCCCGCGTGGGGAGTAGCGGCTTTATAACCGCGCCGTCCGCAAGTTGAAAATCGACCGCTTTTTCGTACCGCACCTGAAAGCAGGGTTTGGCGGTTTTTATTCGGGGATAAACTTCCTTTACTGAGTTTACCTCGTTTAAGGACGAACAAACTATCATATCGGTGTGCGGCAAAACGCGTAAAACGCGTTTTGCCGCGTCCTCGCTTTGCGTGCCGTAAATCATATCTATGCCGTTGTAATTAAGCAGTAAGCCGTCTGTATCGGCGTATAAAATATTTGCTTTTTTGCTTGCCAGCGCGTTGTCTATCATAGCGAAATGCGCTTTATCTATGCAAAACCTTTCGCGAATTTCTTTTTCGGTCATAAACTTCTGAATTGATAATTGTACAGCGTAGCGTAAACGCCGTTTTTAGCCATAAGTTCGGCGTGAGTGCCGCGTTCGGCTATTCCGTCGGAAGAAAGCACTATAATTTCGTCGGCGTTTTTAACGGTGGAAAGCCTGTGTGCCACGACGAGCGTGGTCCTGCCTTCCGAAAGTTTTTCGAGCGCGGTCTGAATTTGCATTTCGGTAACGTTGTCGAGCGCGCTCGTCGCCTCGTCGAGTATAAGTATGGGCGGATTTTTCAAAAAGGCGCGCGCAATGGAGATGCGTTGCTTTTGCCCGCCCGAGAGTTTAACTCCGCGCTCGCCCACGTAGGTGTCGTAGCCTTTGTCGAGCGTGGTTATAAAGTCGTGAATATTTGCGAGTTTTGCGGCGGCCATTATCTGCTCGTCGGTTGCGTCAAAGTCGCCGTAAGAGATATTTTCCTTTACCGTGCCGCCGAAAATGAACACGTCCTGCGCCACTATGCCTATGTTTTTGCGCAGGTCGGATATGCGCATATCGCGTATATTAACGCCGTCTATGGTAATTTTACCTTCGTCTATGTCGTAAAATCTCGGAATGAGATTGCAAAGCGTGGTCTTTCCTCCGCCCGAAGGACCTACGAGCGCGACAGTCTTGCCCGCGTCTATTTTAAGCGAAAGTCCGTTTAAAATAAGGTGTTTTTCGTCGTCGGTTTCCTTTTTGTACCTGAAACTTACGTTGTCAAACTCTATATCGCCTTTAAGTTTGCCTATCTCTACGGGGTGGTCGGTTTCGACTTCGGGTTTAACCGCCATTACTTCGAGGAATCTTTCAAAACCGGTCATACCTTCCTGAATTTGCTCGAAAATAGCGATAAACGTCCTTATCGGCGAGATAAGCATAGCAACGTACAGCACGTAAGAGGTAAGGTCGGCGGCGGTTATGAGCGATTTTGCGTAGAAAATTCCGCCCGCCAGAAACGCGGATAAGTAGAGTAAATCCATAGCGTAGGTCATAGCGGTATGGAAGTTGCTCATAGATTTGTACTGCCAACTTCTCGCTTTTTTAAGTTCCTCGTTTGCCTCGCCGAACTTTTTGTCTTCGTGCGCCTCGGCGTTGTACGCCTTGGACACTCTTATGCCCGAAACCGCGCTTTCCACCGCGGCGTTTATTTCGGAAGTCTTTTCGCGTGAGCGTTTAAACGCCTCCATAAGGTTGAGCCTTAATTTTACCGCGATAATCACTATTATGGGTATAATTATGACGAATACGAGCGCGAGCCACGGATTGATAAGCGCGACCATAATAAGCGCGCCTATTATGGTTACTATGGATAAGAACACGTCCTCCGGACCGTGGTGAGCAAGTTCGCTCACCTCGAAGAGGTCGTTTATAAGTCGGCTCATTATAGAGCCCGTTTTGGTTTCGTCGTAATAAGAAAAGGGCAGTTTTTGCAGATGACGGAAAAGTTCGTCGCGCATATCGCCCTGAATACGCACGCCGACCACGTGTCCCCAGTAGGTGATTACGTAGGTCAAAAGCGCTTTAAGCGTGAAAATACCCAAAAGCACCGCCGAAAAAATAAGCGCGTAATTAAGGTCGGCTCTCTCTATCATTTTGCCCGCGACTTTGGGGTATACGAGGTCGCATACCGCCACGCCGAACGCGCAGATAAGGTCTATTATAAAAAGCCTTAAATGCGGTTTGTAGTAACTTGCGAATTTTTTTATCGTTCCCATTATTTTTCTCCGTATAACACGTCCTGACAGACGTTTTTGTAAAACAATCGTTTAACTTCGCCGCGTTTTTTGGTTAAGGCGAGTATCCACATAAGTTTACATACGACCGCCTCGGGAGTCATATCGTAAGACTCCAGAAGTCCGTACTTTTCCTTTAAACTTCTGCCCACCTTGTATACGGTCATATCGCTGCCTTCGTTTACGACCTGCGTGCACATTACGGCTATTTTGCCGCGTTTGCGCCACTTGTCTATAACGGGGTAGAACCCGAATTCTTCGCCGTCGGGAACGCCGCCCGTGCCGAAACTTTCTATAATAACGGCGTCGCACAGTTTAAAGTATTCGTCCAAAATGCGCGCGTTGGCGGCGGGTATAAGTTTAAAAAGACCTACGCTCGTATCTAATTTATCGTAAAAAACGGGTGATTTTCTCGGTTTGCCGCGCGTGTAGGAAATAACTTTTCCGTCCTGGATAATCGCCTTATAGGGGTAGTTTATGCTTGAAAAAGCGTTGTAACTTTTACTGCGCGTTTTCTTTGCTCGCGTACCTGCAATCACTTTTCCGTCAAAGACGATTTGCACGCCGTAGGCGCACCTATGGCAACAGTATAAAAAAGCGTCGTAAAGGTTTGTTTTGGCGTCGGTAACGTCGCGGTCGATAGGTTTTTGCGACCCCGTAACGACTATCGGTTTAGGACTGTTTTGTATAAGGTAGGAAAGCGCGGCGGCGGTGTACGCCATAGTGTCCGTGCCATGCAGTACTATAAATCCGTCGTAAAGGTCGTAATTTTCGCGTATGCAGTCAGCTATTTTCAGCCACCTTTCGGGGGTCATATTAGTGCTGTCCACGTTCATAAGTTGCACCGCGTGCGGTTCGCAAAAATCGCTTACGCTTACCCTGGAAAGTATTTCGTCTATATTCATTTCGGGCGTAAGTCCGTTTCCGTCCTGACGGGAGGCAATCGTTCCGCCCGTCGCTATCGTCAAAATCTTCTTCATAATACGCTTACATTTTACCACAAAACCGAATAAATGCCAACCGTTTAAGCCAAATATTTTCATAACTACTATAAAGCGTTTGACAAAAAGTATAAAAGATTATATAATTAGCGTTGTTTTTTCGGAGATAGATACTATGGATATAAGAAACGATATAAGAAATATCGCGATAATCGCGCACGTAGACCACGGCAAGACCACTTTGGTGGACGGGCTGTTAAAACAGAATAACGTGTTCCGTTCCAACGAGGTAGTCGGCGAGCGCGTTATGGACAGCGGCGATATAGAACGCGAAAGAGGAATAACCATACTCGCAAAAAATACGGCGGTTATCTATAAGGGCGCGAAGATAAACATTATCGACACCCCGGGACACGCCGATTTCGGCGGCGAGGTAGAGCGTATACTTTCTATGGTGGACGGCGTAGTGCTTTTGGTGGACGCGGTGGAAGGTTGTATGCCGCAGACGAGATACGTGCTTAAAAAGGCGTTGTCTTTAAACAAAAAACCGATAGTCTGCATAAACAAAGTGGATAAGGGCGGCGATATAAACGCCACTATCGACGGCGTTATAGATTTGTTTATAGAACTCGGCGCAAACGACGATCAACTCGATTTCAAAGTAGTTTACGCAAGCGCGAAACAAGGTTGGGCGACCAAGGATTTAAGCGTGAAGAGCGAAAATATGAATCCTTTGCTCGATACCATTTTAGAGGAAATTCCCGCGCCGCAAGGCGAACTCAACGCGCCCTTGCAGGCGATAATCTGTAACGTGGATTACGACGAGTACG
>CAVLAV010000084.1:0-7558 GCA_963660735.1 bacterium | reverse complement strand
CGTTGTCAGATAATCAATTCATATGGACGAGAGTGTCGGATGACGAAGAATCGGACAAAAAGTGGAATGCCGACCACTTCGGAGGAACGAAATCCGTGACTATAACCAACGATGACGTAAAAATACGAGCAACCTTTTGCTGTGACCTGATCGACACGACCACAAGAGAAAGTTTGTTATAATTATCTCTATAATATGCCCAAAGTGTTGACAACGGGCATATTATATGATATAATGAAGCAAACTAAGACAGGAGGTCGTGGATATGAAGACAAGCGTAAACATCAAAATGGACGATAGTTTGAGAGATCAATCGAAGGAACTGTTTGCAAAAATGGGATTAGATATGACCACGGCGGTAAATATGTTTTTACTCACGGCTGTAAGGGAAAAGAAAATTCCGTTTGAAATCAGCGCGGTATCCGACGCGGACGAAGAAACGAAGTACGAAAAGTTTTTCGCTCAAAAATTAAGATTGGCGGAGGAACAGGAAACCGCAGGGCAAATGCGTAACTTTGACGATTTTATGCGCGAGGTAGATAACCGCTATGATATCGGATAATTATACCGCCGTTATTTTACCGCAAGCCGAAAAGGATATTACGGAAATTTTGGATTATATAACCAACGAATTGAAAAATCCGACTGCGGCAAAAAATTTATGGACGGATATAAAGGAGGCGATCGGCAGGGCAAGATTATTCCCTTACGCGATGCCTATTATCAAGAACCAACGCATTACTCTCGGCAAGGAATATCGCAGATTGGACGTAAACAATTATGTTGTAGTTTACAGGGTTGTCGAAGAGAAGAAAGAAATACGCATATTTGCCGTATTGTACGGACCATCGAACGTAATAGCAAAGGTTTTAAGCAGAGTATAAAACAGAATCAATAAAAACGATTAAGCAAGTTTTCTGACGGAGACTTGCTTTTTTGATGTCAGAAAGGAGAAATTTTCAATGAGTAAAGCACAAGGACAATTTACAATTATCGACTACAACGACGCCTTAACCCTGACCGGGTATATAGGCTCAAATCTTGCGAAAACGCAAATGTACAACCCCGACAACAGCACGTACACACCTGATTGGAGTAAAACCAACCTTGTGTTGACGCCGAGCTTATATGTTATCGGCACGACAACCGATCAAATAACATCGTCTTCGGTAACTTCGGTAAAGTGGTATATCGGTTCGAGTAATACCGCAATCACGAGTTCGGGCAACTATGCGCTGTCCGGAGCAAAAAGCCATATTTTGACGGTGAAAGGAAACGTCATGGCGGGACTCGCTGGTATAGACTTCAGGTGCGTTATTACTTATCTTGACAGCGCAACTGGACTTTCCATTACACATCCGCTCACTATAAGTTTTTCGAGAGTAGTAAACGGCGGCGGTATCGTTGACTTGCTCGTTACGACACCGAACGGAAACGTCTTCAAAAACAGCGAGATTGCCACCTTAACGGCAAAGGCTGAACTTTGGAGAGGCTCGTCCGTCGATACGACCAACGTAACGTATAAATGGGCGGTCATGGATACGAGCGTAACTTCGACTTCCTCGACCGGGTATGACGCAGACTTCGGGACGGGATGGAAAAAACTTTCGGATACCACGGGAAAATACACGGGGACGACTACCGCAACGATCACGATTTATGCAGCGGCGGTGGACAGTTATGCTGTCTTTAAGTGTTGCGCTAAAGACTCGGATTCGACGTCAAACACCTACAACAGCAAGTTCTATGATGTTGCCACATTTATAGATAATGCCGACCCTATACAAGTCGTAATCAATTCGACGGGTGGAAACGTGTTTAAGAACGGCGAAGGTAGTACTGTATTGTCTGCAGTGGTGTATCAAGCGGGAATGGAAATCGATACGGCTGGAACAGGCAGTTACACTTGGACTAAATACAATAAAGACGGCGCAATCGATACCGCTTGGGGAACGAACGGACAAAAAACAGGAAAAACTTTGTCGGTATCGAATACCGAAGTCGCTACAAAAGCCACGTTCCTTTGCGAAGTAGTTATTTGATACGGAGATAGAAGGATGCGTTCACAAAACCAATATACGATATATTCGTTGAACGACGTCGTAACGTCTGCGACCGCGCCTTCCAATCCGTATAAAGGACAACTCTGGGTAAACACGTCTAAATCTCCGCCCGTGACGATGGTGTATAACGGCAGTGCATGGAAGGAACAAAACGGCACGGATACGATGCGGTCGAATATATCCACGGTAACCGAAAAGGCAAACACGCTCGAAACCAACTTAAGCGGACTGACGAGTACGGTCAGCGAGAACACGAAAACGATAGAAACGCTGTCAACGGGATTAGGCGAAGCGACAAGCGATATTACCAATCTTGAAAGCAGTGTGTCATCGCTGCAACAAACGGCAACGACGCTGTCTGCAAACGTAGCCAAGAAAGTGGATAACGCTTACGGGAGCAGTTCGTCATCGTTCGGCTGGAGTTTGAAATCGAGCGGATTTTACGTATATTCCAACGCGTCGACGGTGGTTAAGATAACAAGCGGCGGCTTGGAAGTGAAAGGAAAAATAACCGCCGATAGCGGCACTATAGGCGGATTTACCGTTCAGTCCAACAGTCTTGACGCGGGAACATGGGGCGAAGACAATTCGGTCATGCTATGCACGGGGACGAGTACGGCAAAATCGGTAGGCGGCTCTGAATCTATCAGCGGTTGGGCGATAACCGCAGGCTCGAAGTTCGGCGTAACGACGTCCGGAGATTTATATGCAAGCAACGCCTATATATCCGGTAAAATCAATGCGACTTCCGGGTATATGGACAACGTGGAAATCGGTTCTAACTGCTATATTTACGGATACGTGTATATGTCGGGTTCGGAAAGCGTGAAGTTTTACGGAACGAAGATGACCATGAACTACGAAACGTGGCTGGGCGGTACGGGGTTTGCTTCTACGATTACCTATCAGCCGAAAAGTTCCTCTACGATATATACATCGTATTCGTATATAAGACCATTCGGCATGACGATAGTCCCCAACAATTACGCAACGTATGCGGATGACGGGATGATATTCGGCATTATGCAGAGTTATTCGTTTAAGACGCAAAGTCTTTTGTGCGGCGTTTCGTTCTATTATGCGAACGACGGAACGAATTTTACGTCGGAGTTGTTGATGCGGTGCGCGGACAAAAGCTGTCTTGACGTGATTTATACTACAAGCGGCGGATGGTATGCGGCTTGGGGAGTGTCGCTCGGATACAATTATTTCGTCGGGTGTTGGTATCCTTACGGCTGTACGAGTAGTTTTATAAGCACATATTATTCGGGCGTTAATGCAACGGGCGGAATGATAGCAGGAGCGTGGTATTTAAACGGATCGACTATAGGAAAACTGTATGCGGGGACGAACGCCTACATTGCGCCCGTTACAATCAATTCAACGGTATACGGGTGTTTGTATTCGAATTGGTATGCCGCCGGGCAGATTATGTTCGGAACGAGTACGACGGGGTATCATCTGCGTATCGACAGCGATCAGGTCACTTGGTATTACGGCACGACGCAGGTCGGAGAAATAGAGAGTTATACTTCCTATGTGGATATACAAGGCACCTTCAAAACGAACGGCAACGCTTGGATATCTTCATCGGATATAAAGGTAAAAAACACGATTGAAGATTATCCCGATGAGTACGAAACCTTATTTGATAACTTAAAGCCGAGACGATTTAAGTATAACAAAGGGACATCCAACCGAAAACATTGCGGATTCATAGTTCAGGAAGTGCGAGAAGCGATGAGCGCGGCGAGTGTTCCTGCGAGCGATTTTGCCGTTGTTTGTGCGTTCGGAGACCCGGACGATGACGCGACGGAATGGGGACTGAGGTACGAGGAGCTGATACCGCTAAACACATGGGAAATACAAAAACTGAAAAGACGAGTCAAAGAACTCGAAGAAATCTTAAAAGAAACGGAGGAAGACAATGAAACTGAAAGCAATTCTTGACGCAAGCGAACCGTTAAAAAGACTGACGGAGAAGAACTTCTCCAACTTCAAAGCGGTGCGGTTGCTTGTAAAATTACGCAAGGCGGTGCAAGACGAGGTAGACTTTTATCTCGAAGAAGAGAAGAAAGCGATAGAAAAGTATGCCGTGAAGGACGAAAACGGCGCGCCCGTCGTGCTTGACGGAGGAAGAATCCAATTAAAGGACTCGGAATCTAAAAAATGTTTTGACGAAAGGATCAGCGAACTGCGCGAAACGGACATTGACGGAATAACGGCGGTGTCGCTTGCGGACGATGATTTCCGCAGTAAAGAGGATATTCCGTCTCCCAACGACGTGTTCTTGCTTGAGGGGTTCGTTGAATTTCGGGGAGAATAAAGAATGGTATCGATAGTAATAAGTGCCTGTGCGAGCATCATCAGCGGGATGGTGCTCTTTTTCTTGCAGAGATATTTCAAACGCAAGAGCAAGGAAGACGAAGAAAGAGACAAGGCAAAGGCAAAAGAGAACATCTTGATACTCAAAAGTATAGACGCCGTAGGAAAACTGACGTATGCGGACGCAGTGGCTATCCGAGACAGGAAAACCAACGGCGAAATGAAAGAGGCGATGAAAGCCTATGCGGAAGTAAAAGACGAACTCTATGAGTATTTGCTCGAACAAAATTCAAAGAAGTGACGGAGGATAGAATATGGAACAGTATTTGGAACTAATCAGCGTCCCGGCGATTGCGGCGGTTGTTTATTGGGTGATTAACATCATCAAGCACGCAGTCGGAGAGAACGAAAAATTCAAGAGGTTTATTCCTCTTATAGCAGCGGCACTCGGCGTCGTGTGCGGAATTATTTGCTATTATGCCGTGCCGAGCATTATTCCCGCGCCGAATATCGTGGTGGCAATCGTCATCGGCGGAGCAAGCGGACTGACGGCTACGGGTACTAATCAGATTATTAAGCAGCTCGGCAAAAAGGACGATGCGGATGGAACTGGAAAGTAAAGCATTGCGCCTTGCAATAGCCGATGCCATAGTCCAAAAACTATGGTTTAAGGGCTTAATCAACGATATAGAAAGGGACCGTATGAAAGAGAAAAATAAATTGAAAATTCTTTCTTAATTACGGCGATTTCGTCTGGACTTAAGTGAGATTATACGCTATTGTTTGTCCTGCCCAAACGGGCGGGACAAATTTTTTAGCCTACATTCAAGTCCATAAATGAAAAGAGTGTGGCGGACAAGGAGGTAGTATGGACGATAGGAAACGAGCAGTCGCGTATATCCGTGTGTCAACGAAGAGCGATGCACAGTTACACAGTTTCGGATACCAAGAGTCGTACTGGCGAGATGCGATTACGGCAAGCAACCAGTATGACTTCGCTGGAATTTACTCGGACTTCGGTATCAGCGGTCGGTCGCTTAACAGGCGTCCGCAACTGCAACGGCTAATAACCGATGCGGAACAAAAGAAGTTCGATGTGGTATTCACAAAGTCGGTCGCACGATTCGGACGAAATGTCGAGGAAATAGTAGCAACAGTAAGGAAACTGCGAGAGTACGGCATACGGATATTTTTCGAGAAAGAGCAGATAGACACATTCGACCCGAATATGGAACTCTATATGACGCTTGCGGCATCCATAGCCGAAAACGACTTAAAGATTTATTCGGAGAATATGACATGGTCGATACGAGAGCGATACAAAAAAGGATGGATAAGCATCGGTAGCCAAATATTCGGATATAGGATGAATAAGGAAAACAACACATTGATAGTAGAACCAACCGAAGCGGAAACAGTAAGGCGGATCTTCGACCTATACGAAGAAGGACTTGGACAGGTTGCGATATCCCATGTGCTTGAAGAAGAACAGCGAGCCAACATATACGGCAAGGTCAAATGGGATGTCGGAGCGATACGATATATCCTAACCAACGAGAAGTACAAAGGGTGCGCCCTTACGCAAAAGGGCATATATGTCCACGGAACAAGACAGAAGAACGATAACATCGCCCCGCAATGGTATATGGAAAATACCCACGAGGCAATCATCACCCCGGAGCAGTTCGAACGAGTACAGGAACTGATAAAGGAAAGAGGCAGAAAGAGCAAGGGAACAAAACCCGGCGATTATGTATTCGCAAGGAAGATAGAATGCGGTTGCTGTGGCGGCGGATATTCGCATAAGTTCAACAACACGAACAAGCCTTGGCGAAGTGAAATATGGATATGCTCAAAGCAAAACACATACGGAGCGGGGCATTGCTCAAACACGAGAATAAAGGACGAAGTCCTAAAAAGCCTATTCGTGGAATGCTATAACGAGTTCGTAAGAGAAAACGGCAACACAGACGAATTACTTGAACTGCGAGATACCCAACGAAAGTTACTGGAACAAGAGCGAGAACTGAATGCACTCCGAGTCAACCGAATGATAGAGATATCCGACTACAATGCGGAGATAGCAAAAGTCAGAGAGCAAATAACCGAGTGCAACAAACAAATCGCCTTGCATGAAATGCGGGGTGCGAGAAAGGAAGACTTGGTAGAGATAAAGGAATTCGATGACAGCAAAGTCGAGATATTCCTTGAAAAGGCGGTCGTACTAAACCACACGATAACATTCACCTTCATAAACGGAATGTCAATCAGTAGGGAGTACACCAACGGACACGGCGGCAATACGGCGGGATGGTTAGATCGCCGATTGGATAGATTAAGCAAGGAGGGCAAACAATGAGCATACCTCAAAGGATAGTGCAAGAAAGACCAGTCATATACAGACCGACAAACACAGCAAGCGGCATTTACAAGGAGAATGTAACCTACTATGCTCGTGTAAGTACCCAAAACGACGAACAGGAAGACTCATACGAAAGACAAAAGGCTCACTTTGAAGAGAAGATCCACTCAAACCCGAATTGGAACTATGTCGAAGGATATGCCGACTGGGGTATAAGCGGAACGAAAGCCGAGAGCCGAAAAGAGTTTATGCGAATGATAGAAGACTGCCGAGCGGGTAAGATAAACCGAGTGCTTGTGAAGAGCATATCGAGATTCGGACGAAATACGGTGGACACCCTAAAATATATAAGGGAACTGCGAGAACTCGGCATAAGCGTCTTCTTCGAAACACAGAACATAGACACTATGACGGCGGGCGGCGATGTGCTTATAACCATACTGGCGGCGATGGCGGAACAGGAAAGCCGAACGATGAGTACGAACATCAAATGGGCATTCCAAAAGCGGTTCAAAGACGGACGAGTCCTAATCAACTTCAAGCAATCGCTTGGGTACGACAAGGTAGTGAATGTCGATGAGAATGGATACAAGGAAGAAGAGTATGTCATCGTAGAGAGCGAAGCGGAGATCGTCCGAATGATATACCGAGAATACTTAAGCGGTAAGACGATAAGACAGATAGCCGACCAACTGAACGAACTCGGCATAAGAACGAAACGCGGATACGAATGGAAACCAAACAGCATCGAGGGCGTCCTAACGAACTACAAGTACACAGGCAACGCTATACTTGGAATGACCTACAA
>CAVLAV010000083.1:0-7694 GCA_963660735.1 bacterium | reverse complement strand
AGAAGTATACAAAGACGATAAAATATAGTCAATATCTGCCGAAAAGTTAAGAAATCTTTCCTATTCTTCCTGTTTTTTTGTTCTACTGAGGTTTGGAAATGGGACGATCGGAAATATGAAAAAGCGAAATAAAATAATATTTCTTACTTTTATTTTATTGTCGGCGTTGTTATGTTTAATTGCTTGCGGCGGTACATCCGAGGCGGTTAAACTGCAAGCGCCCGATAATTTGCAGATTAGCGGAACTACACTCACTTGGGACGAAGTTGAAAACGCAAGCGGATATATAGTAAGTATTGACGGCAACGAGAGTAATACAACAGAAAATACGTATGATTTATCAACACTTACCGAACCGAAAAAATACTTTATACAAGTTAAATCTTTGGGAGATGAAAAAAGATATAAAACTTCGGACTGGTCGAAAGTTAAAGAATATACGGTAGAACCCGCAATAGAGCAAAGTTTGGAATATGAGATTGTAAGTAACAAATTTTATAATGTAGTGGGGATAGGTAACGTAACTTCGGACGAAATAGTAGTTCCTTCTACTTACAACGGTTTGCCGGTTATCCGTATAGCGCGCAGAGCTTTTGAAAATAACGTAAATTTAAAGAAAATAATTTTACCGGACACAATAGAGCATATAGATAATTTTGCATTTGCCGGATGCACGGCTCTCGAATATATCGACCTGCCGAGTAGCCTAAAATATATGCAAAAAGACGCTTTTTCCGGTAGCGGGATAAGAACTCTCGATTTGACGGATAACACTGCTTTGAATTATTTCAGTTGTCTTGATTGCCCGAATTTGGAGTCGGTCAAATTACCGAAAAATCTTCGCAGCCTTGGTCCAAAATGCTTTGAAAACACACCGAAATTAAAGTCGATAACGTTGCCGGATTCAATGGAACACATCGGCTTGAATGCGTTTGTGGGGTCAAGTATAGAATCAATAAAAATACCTAAAAAAGTTTACATTATAGGGGAAAGTGCTTTTGAAAATACTGTTATCGATTCCGTGGAGTTTGAAGAGGGGAGTAAATTAGAAACGATTAGGGAATGGGCATTTAAAGGTTGTAACAATTTAAAGTCAATCATTATTCCTGCAAGCGTAACTACTATAGGCGCGTATGCATTTTCGGGTTGTACTAATTTAACTAGCGTAACTTTCGAAGAAGGTTCGAAATTAGAAACTTTGGATACAAGTTTTTATAATTCCGGTATAACCGAAATTACCATACCGAAGAGTGTAAAAAAAATCGAATCTATTGCATTTATGAATTTATCGTCGTTAAAATCGGTAAGGTTCGAGGACGATAGCAACGTTACGGTTTTACCTTCTCAACTATTTGACGGATGTTATAATTTAACTACGGTAGAATTCGGAAAAAACAGTAAAATACAAACGATAGAATACTCTGTATTTGAAAAGTGTGTAAATCTTACCGCGGTAGAAATTCCGCAAAGCGTTACAAAAATAGGTGATTATGCATTCAGGAAATGCAAGGCAATAAAGTCGATAACGATTCCTGCGGGCGTAGAGTCTGTAGGTCGTCAGGCTTTTGGCAGTTGGACTAAAGACCAGATAATATACGTTGACGGATATTCAAAAGCACCCGACGGTTGGAGTTCTGATTGGAACGCCAAATGCGACGCCACTGTTATTTGGAGTAAGGTGTAAAAAATTTATTATATGTAGCGTTTGCGTTAAAAATTAAAAACGCCGAAGTGTAAAAGCGCCTCGGCGTTTATTTTACAGTTTATTTTTTAGCAATTTTAATTATTCGCCGAAACGGTAGGCGGAAAATCTTTCAAACCAGTTTAAAGTGTATTCTTTAAGTTTGTCGGGCGTTACAATGGACTGTCCGCGACAATACTTTATATATTCCATTAAAAGTCCTTCTATAAAAAGCGTTATTTCTAATTCGAGAAATTCGCGGTTTTTAAGTCGGCGATCGTTTAAACACAGTTCAAGACATTTATTTGCGGCAAGTAAAGCAAGTCGCTTTACGGCAAATAACAGTTCGTCCGAGCGGCAAAGCATTTTATAATTTTCGTCGTTCTCCTTTATATACGAAAAGAAAGAGTCTACGAATTTTTCAAAACTCGACGAGGCTAAAAGCCGCGTGTTATCAAAGAATTTTTCTATAAGTTCGTTTTCGTAATCTTCCGCTACGGAATAAATATCGTCGTAATGCGAATAAAAAGTTCCTCGGTTAATGTCGGCGCGTTTGGTAAGTTCCGTAACCGTAATTTTGCTTATTTCGCGCTTTTCGCTTAACATCTCCGCAAAGGTGGTGCGAATAAGTCTACGTGTTTTTATCGATGAATTATTTAAATTTTGCGCTTTCATATAGCCTCCTTTCAACAAAAAAACGCACAGTGTTGATATTTAAACGTCGACGCTTTTATTGTGCTTAACTTTTTTAAAAAAAACTAATAGAATAGTGTGGCGATCGTCAGTTCGACCTACTGACGAGAACAGTATAACTTAAAACCGTTAAAAAGTCAAATTAAAAAAGGAACAAAATTATGAACGTTATCGAAGTTAAAAATTTAACGAAGGATTACGGCTCGGGCAGAGGAGTGTTCGACGTAAGTATTTCGGTAAACAAGGGCGAAGTTTTCGGCTTTTTAGGTCCCAACGGCGCGGGCAAATCGACTACGATTCGTCATTTAATGGGTTTTTCCAAACCGGACAGCGGCGAAACGTATATTTTAGGCAAGCCCACGTTTGAAAAGTATTACGAAGTGCTTTCCAAAGTCGGGTATATCCCCGGCGAAATAGCGTTGCCGCAAGGTCTTACGGGTTGGGAATTCATCAGAATGATGCAGTCGATGCAAAAAATCGAAAACAACGCGCGGCTGAACGTGTTGCTCGATCTTTTCGAGTTGGCGGACGCGGAGCTTCGCGGCGAAACCAAGCGTATGAGTTTGGGCGTTAAGCGTAAACTTGCCGTAGTAACCGCGTTTATGAGCGACCCCGAAGTGCTTATTTTGGACGAACCGACGAGCGGACTCGATCCCGTAATGCAGGAAAACTTTATTAAGTTTATTCACGAGGAAAAAGAGCGCGGCAAGACGATACTTTTGTCGAGCCATATATTCTCCGAGATAGATTCCACTTGCGACCGCATAGCGATAATAAAGGACGGGCGCATAGTGAGCGAGTTTATAGCGGACGATTTAAAGCACGCCTCGCTTAAATATTATTCAATAGGTTTTAAAGACGAGCAATCTACGATGAAATTCGTCGAGAGCGGTAAAAAACTCAAAACGTTTTCGGTTGATGAAACGGACGGCAACAAGGTGAACGTTTCGTTTGAGGATAGCGACCTTAACGCGGTAATCGCGCTTGCGTCCGACCTCGGCGCAACCGAGTTTTCAAACCGAAGGGAGTCGCTCGAAGATTACTTTATGAAGTTCTATAAAGAGGACAAAGATTTCGGAGGTGCGTTGAAATGAGCGTTATCGAAATAGAAAATTTAACCAAGGACTACGGTCGCGGCAGAGGAATTTTCGGCGTAAACCTTACTATTAACCAAGGCGAAATGGTGGGTTTCGTCGGAACTAACGGCAGCGGTAAAACCACTACGATCCGTAATATTTTGGGTTACGTAAAACCGACCTCGGGCAGTGTTAAGGTGAACGGGCTTTCCTCGTGGGAAAATTCGAGCGAGATTGCAAAATGGGTAGGTTACGTTCCCGGTGAAATCGCCTTTCCCGATTTGCCCACGGGCATTGACTTTTTAAAGTGTCAGGCTGAATTTTACGGTCTTAAAGATATGAGTTACGCAAACGAACTCATAGAGCGGTTGCAACTCGACCCTCGCGCAAACTTAAAGCGAATGAGTAAGGGTATGAAACAAAAGACCGCTTTGGTCGCCGCGCTTATGAACGACGCGCCGATAATAATTCTCGACGAGCCTACCACGGGACTCGACCCACTTATGCGCGTTACCTTCCTTGATATAATAAAGAAAGAACACGAAAAGGGCAAGACAATTTTTATGAGCAGCCACCTCTTTGAGGAACTCGAAACGACTTGCGATCGCGTCGCGCTTATAGACGGCGGTAAAATCGTGGACGTGGCGGATATGAACGAAATTCGTAATCGACCCGTAAAAGATTTTAAAATCGAGTTTACAAACCTCGCCGACTACGAGAAATTTAAAAAGACGGGTTACGAGATTACTCGTTTACAACCCGAGTACAACCAGGTTACCATAAAAATAAACGTGGAACAAACGGGCGAATTGCTCGGCGCGCTTAAAGAATATAAAGTAAAATTTATTTCCGAGTTGCCGTACACGCTCGAAAAGCATTTTAAAAATATTTTGTTTGAAAGAAAAGAAAAGGAGATAAAAAACGATGTTCAGTAAAGCGTTATTCAAACAATCCTGCAAAGCCAACGGAACGATGTGGGCTATAATCACTTTTGCGGTATGTTTTATGTTGTCGTGCGTTATGCTTATAAGCGGCAGCGGCAACCTCGGCGAAACCAAGAACGCCATTCAGGATACCATTATTCAGGAAGAAGTTGAGGCTTCTTTTGAAACTCGCGGACTTAACTATTACGGATTCGATTCCAAATACTTAAAACGTTATGACAGACTCTTTGCCGATGAACTCTCGTCTACCGCGCCTGACAAATATCTTGAAGCGATGGCTAATCCTTTGTATGGAGGCGACACGACTACCGTGAGCAAGGTTGTGTTGCTTGCCGTCGGGAGCGACGCCGCTAAAAACGCTGCGGCAAAATTGCAGCAGGAAATAGCCGCCGACGTTATCGCTGCGGATAAAAAGGCTCACGAAAAAGAAGAAAACTACGAACCTATAACCGCCGATTCTACGGCGGTAAAAGAAGCGATCGGCGTAACGATGTTCGCTATATCTCCGACCGACGACTCGTTTAAGGAATACGTAAGCATAATCTCTGCTAACGACGAGAAATTCGAACCGAAGGCTTACGTTGACAGTGAGTACCTTTCGGGTATGCTTACCGCCGTACTCGGTGAAAAGTTGCAAAGCAAGAAAAATGCCATATCTGCATATCTCGAAAGCAGATACGACGAAATAGATTCGCGTGCGGAAGTTTATTCCACCAAGTTTTTGGCGGCGAACATGACTACCGATACCGCTAAAGCCGCGCTTCTGGACGCGTTGTCGAGTTACGGCGTGGATGAGGCAAAATACGATTCCTTTGGTTACAATTACGCTCAGATTGACAGAATCTCCCGCGAGGCGGTTATAACTTACCGTAACAGATACGATTACGAAGTAAACGAACTCGGTAAAACTCCCGATGAGGCAAATGAAGACTTGTACGCCGAAGTCGCAAGCAGTTTGCTTGCCTCTTTGCCCGACGAAGTTTCCGACGCTATTAAGGAAGTCGGCGAACTCGATTTGTACAGCCTTATAGTAGGTTCTATCTTCTATAAACTTGCGGGACTCCTGTTGCCTATTATATACATGATTATGGCGTCCAACAACCTTATCGCGGGTCAGGTAGACAGAGGGTCTATGGCTTACGTACTGTCCACCTCAACCAAACGCGAAAGCGTAGTGTTTACGCAGGCGTTGTACCTTATAGGCTCGTTGTTCGCAATGTTCTGCCTTACCACCGCAACGGGTTGCGTTTGTCTTGCAATAGTTAAGGCGGACAGCGCAAGTATAGAATTGACTTACGGTAATCTGATACTGCTCAACCTCGGCGCGTTTCTCGTATTGTTCGCGTTGTCGGGTTTGTGTTTCTTCACTTCGTGCTACTTTGACAGAAGTAAGTTGGCCATGGCGATCGGTGGCGGCTTGAGTATATTCGCGCTCGTTGCGGCAATGCTCGGCTTGTTCGGTACGCAAACCATTCCGTCCGTTGTAAGACTCGACGCGCTCAATTACTTCAACTACGCTACCGTCATAACTCTGTTTGACGTGGTATCTATAATAGATAAAACGGGTGTGTTTATTTGGAAGTTTGCGATACTGCTCGTTTTGGGTATGGTCGGTTACGTGCTTGGATCGCGTAAATTCGTTAAAAAGGATTTACCCCTTTAAAATAAAAAGTCCGCCGACAATCCGATTTTGCGGATTGTCGGCGATAAAAAATAAACAACGAGGAAAAATATATGTTTGAATTTCTTAAATTGTGCAAAAGATTTGAAAAGACTTCGGCTTTGGAAAGAGCGGCTTTGCTTGCCGAAAAGTCGGTAAAGGTTATTGCGGAGTTGCATAAACTCGATATACCGGGCGTCGATCCCGTAAACGTGCTTGCCGCGTTTTTAATCGGTTCGGTAGTGTGCGACGGTAGCGTGAACGAGATGGAATACTTGCTTATTTATCCTTCTTTGCTCCGTATATTTGGCGAGGATTTCGATTACGCCTCGGTTAAAGCGACTTTCGGTAAAGGAGCAAAGGGTAAACAGGCTGTAAAAGAGTATACCGAAGAAATGGAGCAGATTTTCGCTATGTTAGACGATGGTATTCGCCACGATTTGTTCGCGCTTTGTATGTGTGCCGTTTCGATAGACGGAAAAATCTCGCTTAAAGAGCGTATGTATTTGCGCCGTCTTGCCTCGGCAAAATAAATTTAAAGAAGATAAATTATTAAAAGCGGCTGTCGCCATATCGGGCGACAGCCGTTTTTTCGTCGAATTTAGTCGAATGAACGTATGCGCTTAAAGCCATATAGTAATAAAATTTTAAAAAACCGTCGTAAACCATTATTTTTACAAAAAATAAATACTATCGGTGATATTTATTTAAAAAATTTTTATTATTTTATCACAAAATGTAAAATTTGTGTAAAATTACTTGACAAATAATTTCAAATATTGTAAAATATTTACAATACGATTAAGAAACACGTTTAAGAAAAACGGTTCAGGGAGGAACTTAATATGTACGGTTTAATTATGGCTAATGGCGAGGCACGAGAGAAGTTTGCGAAAGAAGTAAAGTTTACTAATTGTCTTTCGGGTAAGGTGGACGTAACTCGCGCCGATAACGAGATCGCATGCAGCGATATGGTAACGGGTAAAGATTTCGTGATAATTCAGGTGGACGGCAGCGGCGTAACCGAAAAGGTTATTTTAAGGTTTGCCTTTGCCGCGGCGAGCGTAGGCAAGGTGAACATATACGATTGCGGCGGAAACTACACGATAGTTTACAAGCACCATTGCAAAGATATGTTCGACGGCGACTTATCCAACGGCAGGTTCAGTTGCGAAGATTTTTTGTGTAAGTTAGACGGGTGTCTGCGAAAGCAATCCGCAAACGCAAACGTGAGAAAGATTGCAGATTTCTTTACCAAGATAGGTTTGTTTGCAAATCTTGCAGGTTATAATTTTTTATTGAGCGCGGTCAAGTATAGTTTAAATTCTCCCGAACTCCTTTTAAAAGTAACGACGCGCCTATATCCTAAAATTGCCGAAACTTATCACACTACGACCAAAGCCGTAGAAAGAAATATTCGTAACGCAATAGAAACCGCTTGCATAAAAGGCAAGATTTTTGAAGTTGCGAATAAATATTACGGCGGCAACTTCTCCGCAAACGATAAACCGACAAACTCCGAATTTATCGCTTATCTTACGACGATTGCTCAATATTGAAAAATTTTGTTAAACTACCGTTCGCCTATGCCAGACAAGAATAATACGAACCGTGGTCTAACGGCGTGTTTTTGACTAATA
>CAVLAV010000082.1:0-7703 GCA_963660735.1 bacterium | reverse complement strand
ACGATCATTCAGAAGGTACGTACGCGGCAGGTTGGTACAAGAAAGTTACCGATGAAGACGGTACTGTTACTGGTTACGAAAAGTGCGACGCGCTTATCAACGCGATAAGTGACGAAACTCTCGGCAATTTAATGAACGGCAACCTCGACCTTGCCAAAACTTTTGATAACGTTTCGCTCGGCGAAGTAATGAAGAACGTTAAATGTACGGGCGACGCGACCACGTGCGGTATAGACCATAACGCTCACGAGGAGGGTTGGTACAAGAAGAATTCTGACGGCGTTTACGAGAAGTGCGACGTTTTGATGCAGAAGATAAGCGAGCAGAAACTCGGCGTTATCATGAGCGACGGAATGAATCTTTCCGAAATGTTCTCCGACGTTTCGCTCGGCGAAGTAATGAAGAACGTTAAGTGTACGGGCGACGCGGCTACGTGCGGTATAGACCATAACTCTCACGAAGCGGGTTGGTATAAGAAGAGTTCCGACGGCGTTTACGAGAAGTGCGACGCGCTTATTAACGCGATAAGCGACGAATCTCTCGGCGACTTAATGGAAGGTAAACTCGACCTTGCAAAAACTTTTGAGAACGTTTCGCTCGGCGAAGTTATGAAAAACGTTAAATGTACGGGCGACGCGTCCACGTGCGGTATAGACCACACCTCTCACGAAGCGGGTTGGTATAAGAAGAATTCCGACGGCGTTTACGAGAAGTGCGACGTTTTGATGCAGAAGATAAGCGAGCAGAAACTCGGAACGATGATGACGAGCGGCATGGATCTTGCCACCGTATTCGACGAAGTTAAACTCGGGCAAGTGCTTAAATACGAGTACGACGAAACTAATAAATACTGGACGAGAGACGGTGAAAAAGTCGGCGCGATCGAAAACGCCGTATCCGATATCGATATGTCCGACATGCTCGGCGGTAGTTTCGATTTAACTTCTAAATTCGACGATATTTATCTCGGCGAACTTATGGGTTATACGCGTACCGTAACTCTTGACGAAGAGGGTAACGAAGTAGTATGGTATAAAGGCGAAAACGAATTAACCGACGAAGTTCTCCTTTGCGTTGTAGACTTTAAATTTAGAGATGTTAAAGCGGACGGTTTCTCCGACGATTTGCTTAATAACGTCAAAAACAATATTACCGTACATACGATATTTACCACCAAAGACGAAGAAGGTAACGTAATTAACGACCCGTGGAATCCGAAGGAAGGTGAAAAACCGGGCGTAATTTCGATAATTCCGTCAAATACATCCGTTTGCAACGTAAGCACCGCCATTGCCGATGCGGTTAAAACTACCAACGCGGGTAAATTGTACGACGTAGGCATTCTTCCGTTTGAAGCCGACACGGTTACCAATATGAACGCTGCTTACGGGGCAATTGCCATTCAGTCGGTGGCAAAAAATATAGAGGAAGTCGCTGAACGGAACGAGTTTGCGGAAAACGCCGCCGTAGAATATCTTGTTAAAAAAGGACTTCTTGCGGAAAACGCCGATGAAGAAACTAAAAAGACAGCGTTAAAACAACTGTATGACGTCGGCACGTATCCCTACACCACTACTAAATATTACACTGCCAAAACGGAACATTCGTCGGGCGTAGGCGAAATATACTGGCGTTCCCTTACCGCCGATCAGTTGATAAACGTTTTGCTTAATGCGTTTAACTTGTAAAATCGCTTGACAAAAGTTAAAAATAGGCGTATAATAACTCAACGAGAATTCGTTGCCGAAACCTCTTATTCAGTAGCGAGTCTTGATACCTTGCTTGCGGTTTTCCGTAAGCCGAATAAGTCCGGGAGGTAAAAATTATGAACAAGTACGAAATGATTTACATTTTGGACGCTGCTTGCAGCGACGAAGAGAAAGAGGCTTTAATTGCCAAATTCGAGGGCGTCGTTACTAAAAACGGCGGTACTGTCGAAAAGACGGATAAGTGGGGCGTAAAAAAACTCGCTTATGCTATCGACTACAAAACTGAAGGTTATTACGTATGTATGACGTTCTGCGGCGAAGGCGCGCTCGTTCAGGAAGTGAAGAGAGTCGTCGGCATAACCGAGCACGTTTTAAGACGTTTAATCACCAAAGTAGCGTAACGGAGAGAATACTATGAACAAAGTGTATTTAATAGGAAATTTAACGCGCGACCCCGAAATGAGCGAAACTCCTGGCGGAGTTGCTTATTGCAGGTTGGGTCTTGCCGTAAACAGACCTTACGCGGGTCAGGACGGAGAGAGAGGTGTTGACTTTTTCAACATAACCGTTTGGCGTGCGCAAGCCGAAAACTGTGGCAGATACCTTAAAAAAGGTCAGAAAGTGGCTATCGTAGGTAGTATACAGAACCGTTCTTACGAAGATAAGGACGGCAATAAGAGGCAAGTTACCGATATAGTCGCAAGCGAAGTTGAATTTTTGTCCGTTAAAGGTTCGGGCGAGTCGTCGGACGACGCTCCCCATAGCGCACCTCGCGCCGAAAGACCCGTTTTGCAACAGGTTGACGACGACGATTTGCCGTTCTGACAGTATAAAGGTTTTATACAGTCGTTTTTAAAAATAATCAAGGAGTAGAAAAAAATGGAAGAAAAGAATGTTGCGCCCGTTGCGGACGCTAACGCTGCCGCTGCCGCGCCCGTTGCGCGTAAGCCTTTCAAAAAGACCGCAAGAAGAAAAGTTTGCGCGTTCTGCGTTGATAAGGCTACCGGCATTGATTATAAAGATACTGCCAAACTCAAAAAATTCGTTACGGAAAAGGGTAAAATTTTACCTCGCCGTATGACGGGTGTTTGCGCAAAGCATCAAAGACTTTTGTCCTCCGCTATAAAGAGAGCGAGAATTGCTGCTTTATTGCCGTTCAAGGGTGAATAAGCCTTAAATTTGGGTATTATATGCGCTCCGCAATGCGAAAATTCGCATTGCGGAGCGTTTTTTTGTTGACAACTGTCTTAAATAACCGTTTTTATGTGGATAACTCGGGTTTTGCACCCGAGTTATCCACACATTTATCCACGCAAACGTTTGTTCTTGTGGATAACGTAATAACATAGTGCGTCATATTGAGCGCAGCGAAATATCCCACCGAACTATCGCCTTACTGTCATTGCGAGGCACGAAGTGCCGCGGCAATCCCCCTGAAAAAGTACGGAGTATATACTCTTCACTTATTCGGTGGGATTCTTCACTATCGTTCAGAATGACGTATAGAAAAAGTACGTCATATTGAGCGTTAGCGAAATATCCCACGACCGAAGTGAGAAGTATATGCCCTGTCAGTTCTTCGGTGGGATTGCCGCGGTCGCTACGCTCCCTCGCAATGACGTTGTTTTTTTGTCTTTGCGAGCAACGCGAAGCAATCTCCCGGGAGGGAAAATCTACGCATTTACTACGCGGGTTGCCAACCCATTTTTTGTCCCGATAAAATATGTATATGCAGGTGCGGAACGGTTTGCCCCGCGTTGTCGCCTTGGTTTATTACCAACCTGTAACCGCCGCCGAGTTCCAACTCGTCTTTAAGCGACGATATTTTTTTCATTATTCTGCCCAGCGTCTTTTCGTCCTCTTCGCTCATTTCGGCAAGATATTTAAAATGCTTTTTGGGTATGCCCAAAAAATGATTTTTAGCCTGCGGATTTATATCCCTTATTATAATAAAATCCTCGTCCTCGTAAACCTTGTTTACGGGTATTTCGCCTTTTATAAATTTGCAAAACAAACAATCTTCCATAATTTAAAACTCCAAAACTTTATCGTCCGCGCCGCTCCAGGAATAAATCTTTGCGCTAACGCCGCCGTTATTTAAAAATTTAAGCACTTTTTCAGCCGCCTCGGCGTTGCCGCCCGCGTACCACAGCGCAAAATTTTCCTTATTGCTTATATCCGTAGTCGGCTTTTCTCTCGAACCGCCCATTACGGGTTTGCCGCCGTAAAAAATTTCCGCGGCTACGAGTTTTCCGTTTAAAAACTTCTCGGCGTGAATTACCGCCGCCTCGTAATCGTCGTAAGAAAACCTTGCGGTTTGATAGGTAAATTCCATAGTGAAAACTTCGTCGTAAAAAGCGAACGCCATATCGTTTAAAGAATTCGGATTTTTAACGCCTATGAATTTATCCCCGTTATAATCGAGTATTCTCGCGCCGTAGCCGCTTAACTTGTCGGCTATATAATTTATAACTTCCTGCTTGTCCATCGCAATAATTTTAGCATTGCCGAAAAATATTGTCAAGCGGAAGAAAGAATTTACTAAATTCACTAAACTTTTTTTTCAAATTGTTGCTTTTGCAATAGATAAATTTTACTTATTATGGTATACTATATACGCTAAAAAGAATTTTTGCCAACGAAAAAGTAGGCGCAAAAATTTTGATTATACAAACGGAGGTTTATTAAATGGACGCTTGGAGAGGATTTAAAAGCGGAATTTATCAAACGCAAATAGACGTAAGAAACTTTATACAAACCAATTACACGCCTTACGAGGGAGATTCCTCGTTTTTGGCAGGACCGACGGAGAGAACCAAAGCCTTGATGGAAAAGGTGAACGCTTTGCTTAAAGCCGAGCAGGACAAGGGCGGCGTGTTGTCGGTAGATACCGAGCGCGTGTCCACGCTCACCGCGTACCCTGCGGGTTATATAGATAAGGATAACGAAATTATAGTCGGCGTGCAAACCGACGAGCCGCTTAAACGCGGGGTAAATCCGTTCGGAGGGATGCGTATGGCGCGCAGCGCGTGCGAGCAGTACGGCTATAAACTTTCGGACAAAATCGAGGACGAATTCAAATATAAAACCACTCATAACGACGGCGTGTTCGCGGTTTATACCGACGATATGCGTGCGGCTCGCCACGTGGGGCTTTTAACCGGTTTGCCCGACGCTTACGGCAGGGGCAGAATTATAGGCGATTACAGGCGAGTCGCGCTCTACGGCGTAGACTTTCTTATCGCCAAAAAGGAAGAATCGCGTAAGGCAATGGGCAAACGCGATATGTCCGAAAGCAATATTCGCGCTCTTGAAGAAATTCACGACCAGATAGTCGCTTTGGGCGAACTCAAAAAAATGGCGAATATCTACGGCTACGATATATCTCTGCCCGCGACCAACGCTCGCGAGGCGGTACAATGGACGTATTTCGGCTATCTTGCCGCCATTAAGGAGCAGAACGGCGCGGCGATGAGCCTCGGCAGAGTGTCTACCTTCCTCGATATTTATTTCGAGCGTGATTTGCGCGAGGGTACTTTGACCGAAAGTCAGGTGCAGGAGATTATGGACGATTTCGTCATAAAACTCCGCATAACGCGTCAACTTCGTACCCCCGAATATAACGACCTTTTCGGCGGCGATCCCACTTGGACGACCGAATCCGTCGGCGGTATGGGCGAGGACGGCAGAACGCTCGTAACCAAAAATTCCTACCGTATGCTCAATACGCTTTATAATCTCGGCGCTGCGCCCGAACCCAACCTTACGGTGCTTTGGTCGCAGGAGTTGCCCGAACCTTTTAAAAAATTCTGCGCGAGAGTTTCGGTAGATACCGATTCTATTCAGTACGAAAACGACGATATTATGCGCCCCGTTTACGGCGACGACTATTCTATCGCGTGTTGCGTTTCGGCAATGAAAACGGGCAAACAAATGCAGTTTTTCGGCGCGAGATGTAACCTTGCAAAACTTCTGCTTTTCACGCTTAACGGCGGTAAGGACGAGCGTTACGCTATGCAGGTTGCGCCCGAGGGCAAAGTGTTTACGGGTAAACTCGATTATGCCGAGGTTGTGGCGGCGTTCAAACAGTACCGCAAATGGCTTTGCAAACTTTACGTAAACACGCTCAACGTAATACACTATATGCACGATAAGTACGCCTACGAGAAAATTCAGATGGCTTTGCACGACGACGAAGTGGAGCGTTTTCTCGCTTGCGGCGTTGCGGGACTTTCGGTTATAACCGACTCTTTATCCGCGATAAAATACGCCGAAGTTACGCCCGTAATAGGCGATAACGGTCTTATAACCGACTTTATCGTTAAAGGCGACTTCCCCAAATACGGCAACGACGACGATCGCGCCGACCAAATAGCGGTTGAAATTTTAAAGGGCTTTGAAGAGGACCTTAAAGAAACGCCCGCTTATCGCGGCGCAAAGCATACGCTTTCGGTGCTTACCATTACTTCCAACGTGGTATACGGCAAAAAGACGGGTTCTACGCCCGACGGAAGAAAGGCGGGCGAACCGTTTGCCCCCGGCGCGAACCCGATGCACGGCAGAGATTTGAGCGGCGCGCTCGCATCGCTTAACTCGGTTGCCAAAATTCCTTACGATATTTGCCGCGACGGAATTTCCAACACCTTTTCTATCGTTCCGTCCGCGCTGGGCGGTACGGACGACGAGCGTGCCGAAAATCTCGTGGATATGCTCGACGGGTATTTCGCGCAAAACGCTCACCACTTGAACGTGAACGTTATAGACAGAAAAAAACTCGAACTCGCTATGGAGCACCCCGAACTTTACCCGAATATAACCATAAGAGTTTCGGGTTATGCGGTAAACTTCCATAAATTGAGCAGGGCACACCAACTCGAAGTGCTTAAACGGACTTACCATGACCGCGCGTGAGGGGTTTATAGACTCGGTTTATTGCGGCTCGGGGGTGGACGGCAAAGGCTTGCGCGTGGTCGTGTTTTTCAGCGGCTGTAACCTGCGCTGTAAGTTTTGCCATAACCCCGAAACGCTTTATAAAAAGGGTAACGCGGTTACGGCGGAAGAAGTTTATAAAAAGTGCTTAAAGTATAAAGCCTATATCCGCCGCGGCGGAGTTACGCTTTCGGGCGGCGAACCGTTTTTGCAAAAAGAATTTTGTTTACAACTTATAAAGTTACTGCATAGCGCGAATATCCACGTTTTAACCGAAACGAACGGGCAACTTGCCGACGAGGAACTTATTCTTACCAACGACGGATTTATAGTTGACGTGAAAAATCAGGAGACGGACGATCTTTCCGCATACGATAAATTTTTAAGTTTATGCGATAAGTTTAAAAAGCCCGTTACTTTGACCAACGTGCTTATACCCGAAGTGAACGGTGAAAAGGAAAAAATACGCGCTTTAAGCGAGTTGAAATCCTGCCACGAGTGTGTAGACAGAATAAAGTTTTTGCCTTTTCATAAAATGTGCGCCGAAAAGTACGAGCGTTTAGGCGAAAAGTTTCTATATTCCGACAAGCGCGAGCCTACGGACGACGACCTTTCCGCCGCTTACGAAAGTTTATAAATTGAATAGAGCAGGGCGGGGTGCGTTTTCACGCACCCCGCCCGTATTTTAAAATTTACCGCCGTTACGATGGGGCGACCGCGGTAATCCCCTCGAAGAACTGACGGGCGCATACTCTCCTCACTTTGGTCGTGGGATTCTTCACTATCGTTCAGAATGACGTAAAAAGAATTGTCATTGCGAGGCACGAAGTGCCGCGGCAATCCCTTGGAGTAAAGCACGGAGTATATGTCGCGCACTTTTTCAGGGGGATCGCCACGCTGACGCTCGCGATGACACACTTATTATTTGTCTTTGCGTCAATGCCGAGCGAGCAAACTTGCTTGCAAGGGTTTGCGAGCGAAGGTATTCATAAAACGATAGGCGTTTTTCTTAAAAACGCTAAAAACCGTCAGGTTTTTGTAAGGCGTCAGCCTTTATCGTTGAAT
>CAVLAV010000081.1:0-7737 GCA_963660735.1 bacterium | reverse complement strand
ATGATATACATAGACCCGCCGTATAACACGGGTAATGATTTCGTATATAACGACGATTTTACTATGGATACCGCCGAGTATGCAGATAAAAGCGGACAGTACGACGAACAAGGCGATCGCCTTGTTCAAAACACCGAGAGCAACGGCAGATTCCATACCGATTGGCTTAATATGATATATCCGCGCCTTAAAATTGCAAGAGATTTATTATCCGACGACGGAGTGATTTTTATTAGTATTGACGATAATGAGCAAGACAACTTAGAGAAAGTATGCGATGAGATATTTGGACGTAATTCATTTATTAGCAACATACCAGTTTTATCAAATCCTAGAGGAAGACAGTCAAGTGAATTTGTGGCTGAAACTCATGAATATTTAATGATATACGCTAAAGATAGGTCGAAGTGTTGTATAACGGGAGAGGAATTAACTGAAGACCAAAAGAAAGATTATAAATATGTAGACGCTTATGGTCAATATCGTCTATTAGGATTACGATTAAGAGGTGGTAGATGCACAGCAGAAGAATCGCCGACATTGCACTTTCCTATTTACTACTCCATTGATGATAATGATTTTTATTTGGAGCGAAAGCATTCCAGTGATTACGAAATTATTCCGAAGTTCGAAGACGGAACATTAGGAACGTGGAGATGGAGTAAACAAAAAATAATCAAAGATAAACATTTAATAGAAATTAGGCAAGTAAAGGATAGGTATGACGCTTTTACAAAAGATTATTTGTCTAATGAAAAAAGAATGAAAATTAAAAGTTTATGGGACGAAAAGGAAATTAACTATGACAATAGCACGAGAGAATTGACTGCTTTGAATATGGAGTCTGTGTTTACTTATGCAAAACCTCTATATTTAATTAAAAAAATTATCAAGATGCAATCCCCAGAAAACTCTATCATTCTCGATTTTTTCTCAGGCTCGGCAACAACTGCGCATGCAGTTATGCAACTTAACGCAGAAGATGGCGGTAAACGCAAGTTTATTATGGTGCAACTACCCGAAAAATGCAACGAAAAAAGTGAAGCATACAAGGCGGGATATAAAACCATTTGCGATATCGGTAAAAAACGTATTCGCCGCGCCGGCACTTTGATAAAAGAATATATTGAAAAATTTGGACATCAATCAAAACGGATAGGTAAAGGGATGTTTACTCCGCCGGATAATCTAGATGAAATAAATAAAAAAATAGCACAAGACCTTGACGTTGGTTTCAGAGTGCTTAAACTCGAATCTTCAAATATGAAAGACGTTTACTATAAGCCGTCCGATTATAGTCAAAACTTACTCGATAGTTTTGAAAACAATATTAAGGAAGACCGAACTCCGCTCGACTTATTGTTCCAGGTAATGCTCGACCTCGGCAAGCCTTTGTCCGCAAAAATCGAAGAAAAAGAAATCGCGGGTAAGCAAGTATTTATAGTTGACGATAACGACCTTATCGCTTGTTTCGATAAAGACGTAACCGAAGAAACCGTTACGGCAATCGCTAAATTAAAGCCGTTATATGCAGTACTCCGCGACAGCGGATTATCTTCCGATTCCGTCGGCGCGAATTTCGATCAGATCTTCGCCACCTACTCCCCCAATACCACAAGGAAGGTCTTATAACAGGGGGTACTGCACGATGAAATTTCAATTTAAGATACAAGAATACCAGACGGAAGCGGTAGAAGCGGTTGTAAAAGCCTTTGAAGGACAACCCTATTACGACAGAGTTTCTTATCTGAGAGATTTGGGCAAAAAAGATTCTGAAATGCAAACCACGTTTTTAGGCGCGGGAACGGATTTGTTAAACGACAACGCCGACGGATTCGAAAATGCGCCCATAGAACTTGCCGACGAACAACTTTTAGATAATATACGCACTCTTCAACTTAATAATAACATAAAACAATCCGACAAATTATCCAAACCGTTCGGCATCGGTTGTCGTTGCGCTCTCGATATAGAGATGGAAACGGGAACCGGCAAGACTTATTGTTATATAAAAACAATTTTCGAACTTAACAAACAGTACGGTTGGAGCAAGTTTATAATCGTAGTTCCGTCGATCGCAATCCGCGAAGGCGTTAAAAAATCCTTCGAAGTTATGGAAGACCATTTCTTCGAGTACTACGGCAAAAAGGCGCGCTATTTTATTTATAACAGTAAAAATCTCAATCAACTGGATAACTTTTCGGCAAGTAAAGATATTTACGTTATGATAATCAACGCGCAGGCGTTTGCGTCGTCGCTTAAAGAAGGCTCGTCGAACAAAGATTCGAGAATAATATACAGCAAACAAGACAGTTTTGCATCACGCCGCCCGATAGACGTAATAGCCGCTAATCGCCCTATAATCATACTTGACGAGCCGCAGAAACTCGGCGGTTCTGCCACGCAGGAAAGCATAAAATTATTTAAGCCGCTGTTTTCGCTTAACTATTCCGCAACGCATAAAGAAGTACATAATCTCGTTTACGTTTTAGACGCTCTCGACGCGTATAAGAAAAAACTCGTAAAGAAAATAGAAGTTAAAGGGTTTGAATTGCGTAATTTACGCGGCACGGACAGGTTCTTTTATCTTTCGCAAATTCTGCTTGATCCTAAAAAACCGCCGATGGCAAGGCTTACGTTCGATATAAAGTATGCCAACGGAATCAAACGCGAATCGCGTATAGTTGCGGTAAACGATAATATATACGAAATGTCGTCGGGTAAAAATATGCCGCCGCTCGAACAATACAAAGGTTACGTCGTCAAAGAGGTAAATCCTCTTAACAATACCCTGACCTTCTTAAACGGAGAAATTTTACGCGTCGGCGAAGTATACGGCGATAAAATATCCGAGCGCGATATGCGGCGTATTCAGATACGCGAAACCATACTTTCGCATTTCGAAAAAGAAGAAAAACTTTTCAATCGCGGAATAAAATGCCTGTCGCTGTTCTTTATAGACGAAGTTTCGCATTACAGACAATACGACGAAGACGGTAACGAAGTTTTAGGCGATTTCGGTAAAATGTTCGAGGAAGAATATACCGACGCGTTAAATCAATATACGAACTTATTTTATAGTCCTTATGTTAAATATCTGAACGGTATCGACGTTCACGATACGCATAAAGGATATTTTTCGATAGACAAAAAAACCAACCGCGTCGTCAATTCGGTTGAAAAACGCGGCGTCTGCGACGATATTTCGGCATACGATCTTATACTGAAAAACAAAGAACGTTTATTGTCGTTCGACGAACCAACAAGATTTATATTTTCACATTCGGCGCTCCGCGAAGGTTGGGATAACCCGAACGTGTTTCAGATTTGCACTCTGAAACAGTCCAACAGCGAAGTGAATAAACGTCAGGAAGTCGGGCGCGGAATGCGTCTTTGCGTAAACCGCAACGGCGAGCGTATGGATTCGAGCGTATCCGATATCAAAGTTCACGATATAAACGTTTTAACGGTTATCGCCAGCGACAGTTATAAAAATTTCGTAGGCGAACTCCAAAAAGAAATAAAAGACACCCTGTACGATCGCCCGACAAAGGCAACCAAAGAATATTTTGCAGGCAAGTCAATTAAACTCGACGACGGCAAAATTCATGAAGTTACAAAAGAAGAAAGCGGATATATAGAGCGATATTTAGGTATGAACGGTTATATCGATTACGAAGGAAACGTTACCGATAAATACCGCGACGACGTAGAAAACGGAACGGTTGCTCCGCTCCCGCCGATGCTTTCGGGTATGGAAAACGGAATACAAAAACTCGTTCAGAGCGTTTACGACGCAAAGGTGTTTGAAAATATTATAGAAGACGCCGGCAAGCCTAAAATTATCGAAAACAATCTTAACGATAATTTTGCGAAAAAAGAATTTCAGACGTTGTGGAATTATATCAACCATAAATACGCGTATACCGTTTCTTTCGACAGCGACGAACTTATCAAAAACGCAATTAAAGCAATCGACGAAAAAATGTACGTTACCGAAGTTTCTTATATCAGGACTTTGGGAGAACAGGCGGACGATTCGTTTGAATTTGCAGACGGCAAAACGAAAACCGCGATATTAAAGAATTCCGGCGGTTCAAACGTAAAATACGATCTTGTCGGTAAAATATGCCAAGGTACGAACCTTACGAGAAAAACCGTAGTTAAAATTCTGAAAGGTATTCGCCCGGATATTTTCGCTATGTTTAAGAAAAATCCGGAAGAATTCATTTCTAAGGCGATAACTTTTATCACCGAGCAGAAGGCAACTATGGTGGTCGAAGAGATAAGTTATAACGTAACCGAAGAAGAACCGTATTCGAGCGATATTTTTACCGCCGAAAAAGGGCTTATAGATTTAAGTCGTGCGATAAAAGCGGAAAAACATATTACTCCTTACGTCGTTACCGACAGCGATACCGAGAAAAATTTTGCCACCGACCTCGAACACGACGACGGAAACGTATGCGTGTACGCAAAATTACCGAAAGCCTTCAAGATTCCCACTCCCGTCGGCGATTACACTCCCGACTGGGCAATAGCGTTTTACGAAGGCAAAGTTAAGTATATATACTTTATTGCGGAAACCAAGGGCAATATGAGTTCGATGCAACTCAAAAAAGTGGAAGAGGCAAAAACGAATTGCGCGAAAAAACTCTTTAATAATCTTTCAAACGGAGCCGTTCGCTACGACGTCGTCGATACTTATCAACATTTGCTGGATATAATGAGTAAATAATGGAGTTTGCAATGAATTTCAAAATAATCACCATCGAAGAGGCAACTCTGGTACACACTGCGTTTGAATTGATGTATAAACACGGCATGTCAAAACTCGGCGTCGGGCAAAGGCTATTCATAATGTATTTTCAGGAATATTTCGATTTCGATCATCTGGAATTGTATCTTGCAATAGACGAATTGAAACTTGACCCGAAATTCAAAGAATTATCCTTCAAAGAACAATATAAAAAATTGATACTTAAGCCTGGTGAAAAGAACTTATTAACCATGGAAACCGTTGCCGAAAATATTAGATTTTTTGAAAAACATAACGCAACGGATGACGAAATTACGGAAATGTTATATACTTCGATCAAGCACGGATATTGCGACGAAGAAACCATGAATGAAATTTACGAACTGATCGGCGAAGATAGGTCTTCTCTGATAAAGGAACTGCTTACGGCAAATAATAATGTGGGAGAAAATAAATGACGATAGACGAAGCAAAGCAGGCGTTTGCAATGATGAAAAAGCAGGGCGCCGACGACAACACCATTTTAGGGTTTTTATATAACCTTTTTCAGAACGATAGAATTGACGTCAATCAACTCGGCGCGCTCGTAAACGTACTCGGATACGAACTGACTGACGATTTCAAGAAAATGTCGCCGGAAGATCAGAAGACAAAAGGATATACGATTGACGAATCCGTCAGGAAAATTAAAGATGACGATGATGACGTTATGGTAGTCAGTTTCGGCAACGACAATATCGTATGTAAGCAGTGCAAGTACGGCGCGATTACCAACCCGTACAACACTTTTTGCGCTTTTTATAAAGTTAAACCGAATTCTGTATACTGCGACGGCAAACCATGTGAGCATTTCGAGCAATTCCCGTTTGACGACGATGATAACGACTACTCGGATAAAATAGACGAGATCAATAAAGCATTTGACGAAATGAGAGCACAGGGTGCCGACGATAACGCAATTCTCGGGACGCTTTACTCTATATTTCAGGACGGTAAAATCAACTTAAGGCAACTCGGCGGATTGGTAAATATGCTCGGCTATGAACTTACCGACGAATTTAAGAATATGTCGACGGAAGATCAGAAGACGAAAGGTTACGAGATGACTGATTCCGAAAAGGAAAGCAGAATCAGCGGTTGTCTTTTGGGAGGAGCCATAGGTGATGCTCTCGGCTATCCCGTTGAATTTACGTCTTACAGGCACATCGTTTCAAAGTACGGTAAAAACGGTATCGAAAATTTTGAACTTCATAACGGAGTCGCGCTCATATCCGACGATACTCAGATGACTCTATTTACCGCCGAAGGCTTGATTAACGGTTATTGCAATAAAGATTTATCGATTAAATACGTATATTGGGCTTATCTCGATTGGCTGAAAACTCAAGGATACGAAGTACGCTGCAAAGAAACGGATAACAACTATTGTATGAAATTATCCGACGAGGAAGAATTAAACCATAGGCGCGCGCCGGGTAACACTTGCTTATCCGCACTATTAAGCGGTAAAATGGGAACCGTTAAAACACCTATCAATACCAGTAAGGGCTGCGGCGGCGTAATGCGCGTTGCTCCGATCGGTCTGTTCTTAGAAAGATTCGATAACAATCTCGACAGGGTTACTATGTTTGCGGCAGAAGCGGCGGCAATAACGCACGGACACGAACTCGGCTACATTCCCGCGGCGGCATTTGCAAGAATTATAGCGTTGCTTTACAAGGGGGCAAGCATTAAGTATGCCGTCGATAATACCGTAGAGGCTATTAACCGATTGTTTTCCAATGCCCGACACCTTGCCGAATTCAATAAAATTATAAATCTTGCGGTGGATTTATCTTCCAAAAGTATTAACGACGTAGAAGCAATCAATAAAATCGGTCAAGGCTGGGTAGGAGAAGAAGCGTTGGCGATTGCAATTTATTGCTCGCTTAAATATCCCGACGATTTTACAAAATCGGTTTGCGCAGCCGTAAATCACGACGGGGACAGCGACTCTACGGGCGCGATTACGGGTAACATTATGGGTACGTTGCTTGGTGAAAGTGCGATACCCGAAAAATATCTTGAAAATCTTGAATTGTATGAATTGATACGAAATGAAGTTTCTATTAGCATACAAAACGGTTGTTTGAGTTGGAAATATTATAAAACTTATGATGACAAGGAATGACTTGAGTATATGATAATTAACGTAAAAGAAATGCCTTTATTTATGAAAGACAAAAGTTGGACTAAATTCGATCCCGTTACGGGTGAATTACTTCTGGCAGATAACGTACCGAAAGAAGTCGAAGATAGTTACAACGAATACATGGCAATATATCACGCGGCGGAAGAAATGTTCCTTATTGTCGATGATAGACCTGAAACAGATGAGCAAGAACAGTCTAAAAAGCCGTTCAAACTTTGAGTGGCTTACACTATAAACAGTTCATATTATGCAATTTATCGATTTGAATTTGCTTATCCATAAATTGCAGTGTATCTTTGGCGCATTTTGATAAAGTATTCATAAACCGTCGCTTGCGCGCGAGATAGAACCCTGCCTATTTCAGGATAACTTAAGCCGTTTTGACGACATTCCAAAGCGATACGCATATTTTCGGTCAAATTCAGGCTTGAAACGATTTTTTCGTAAAAAGTATAGTCTTGTGCGACTTCTTCCTTTATTTCGTATGACGGCTCACTTACGGGCGTTAAAGCGTCAAGACTTACAGAACGGTAATAATCGCTCGTTTTTCGGTTGATTAACTTCATCATTTTACGAATACAGGCAATCTCGATGGTAATCGGTTTGCCTTTTTTACTATAACCCATAACGTCGTTCAAGTGTTTCCCGTAATGTTCGTAAAGATACAACGCGCCTTCTTGAACTAAATCATAAGAGTCGCTGAAAGTATGTCCTAATTCGTTTTTATGCTTAATATCGGCATACAGGTCGGCATACATTTTTTGCATACGACTCCCTTGATAACCGA
>CAVLAV010000080.1:0-7757 GCA_963660735.1 bacterium | reverse complement strand
TTTTATCCCCTATCGGCACTTCGTGCCACTTCCCCTCGGCGGGGACGCCCCCTTTCGTCGCGCTTACGTGCGCCACCTCCCCCGTTTCGTCGGGGGAGTCTACCCCGAAGGAGGATGCAATGTAACACGTCATTCTGAACGAAGTGAAGAATCCCACCGAAAAACTGACAGTGCATATACTTCTCACTTTAGTCGTGGGATATTTCGCTGACGCTCAATATGACGTACCTTATTGTGAAATTGCGGAGGTTACGCAAGATCTACGCGCGCTTTGGCGTTTAGACTAAGGTCGGCAAAGTTGCCTTTGCTATACTGAATATACCCTTCCGCGCCTATCATAGCGGCGTTGTCCGTACAGAGTATTTTCGGCGGTAAAACGAGTTTAAGTCCGTTTTCGGCGCAGGCTTTTTCGAGTCCGTCGCGCAAAAAGCCGTTAGCCGCCACTCCGCCGCCCGCGGCTATCGTTTTAAGATTGTATTCCTTGGCGGCGCGGACGGATTTTTCTATCAATACGTCGAGCGCGGCGTGTTGGAAAGAACACGCTACGTCCGCGCGGGAAAATTCCTCGCCCCTCTGCTCCTTGGTATGTACGTAGTTTATGACGGCGGTTTTAAGTCCGCTGTAAGAAAAGTCGTAACCGCCGCCCGATTTAAGCATTTTAGGCAGAACAACCGTGTTATTGCCCGACTTTGCAAGTTTTTCTATATTAGGTCCGCCTGGGTACGGCAAGCCTAAAACGCGCGCGGTTTTATCGAACGCCTCGCCCGCCGCGTCGTCTAAAGTAGAGCCGAGAATTTTAAACTTATCGTAACTTTCCACCACCGAAACGAGAGTATGCCCGCCGCTTGCGAGCAAACTTATAAAAGGCGGTTCGAGAGTTTTATCCGCGAGATACGCCGCCGCGAGATGTCCGCGAATATGGCTGACTGGTACGAGCGGAACGCCGAGCGAATATGCAAGAGTTTTCGCATAACTTACTCCCACCAAAAGCGCGCCTAAAAGTCCCGCGCCGTAAGTTACCGCGACCGCGTCTATATCCGAAAGCGCGATACCCGCCTTTTCAACCGCATTTTTTACGGTAGGCGAAATCGCGCTCGTATGCGCCCGGGATGCGATTTCGGGTACTACTCCGCCGAACCTGGCGTGTTCCGTACAAGAACTCGAAATTTCGGAAGAGAGTATTTCCCTGCCCCCCTTGATAACCGCCGCGGCGGTTTCGTCGCAAGAGGATTCTATCGCTAAAATAAGCGCGTCTTTTTTTATTTTAAAATTTTTAATTTCGTCCGAGTACATAATCAACTCTTTTTAAGATAGTCGATGATAAATTGATCTATATCGCCGTCCATAACAGCCTGAACGTTGCCCGTTTCGCTACCCGTCCTGTGGTCTTTAACCATAGTGTACGGGCAGAATACGTAACTGCGGATCTGACTGCCCCATTCTATCTTTTTAACTTCGCCTTTAATCTCGCTCGCCTCGGCAAGTCGCTCTTCTTCGCGTTTTTCAAGCAACTTGTTCATAAGCATACGCATAGCCTGTTCGCGGTTCTGCACCTGCGAACGCTCGTTCTGACAAGCAACGACTATGCCCGTGGGGATATGCGTTATTCTTATAGCCGACTCGGTTTTGTTTACGTGCTGACCGCCCGCGCCGCTCGAACGATAGGTGTCCACCTTTAAGTCCTCGGGGCGGATTTCTATATCGCCGTCGTCCTGAATATCGGGCATTACGTCCACGGACGAAAACGAGGTCTGCCTGCGCGCGTTGGCGTCGAACGGCGAAATTCTCACCAAACGGTGTATACCCTTTTCGGCTTTGAGATAGCCGTAGGCGTTTTCGCCTTCTACCTTAAAGCACACCGATTTAAGTCCCGCGCCGTCGCCTTCCAGGCGGTCGTACTCGGTGATTTTATATCCGTGCTTTTCGGCGTAGCAAATGTACATACGGTAAAGCATTTCCGTCCAGTCGCAAGCCTCCGTGCCGCCCGCGCCCGCGTGAAGGGTCAAAATGGCGTCGCAGGAATCGTATTTGCCTTTGAGCAAAGTCCTTAAACGAATATCCTCTATTTCTTTTTCCGCCTCGGACAAGTCCTTATCGACCTCTTCCAAGACCGATTCGTCGCCCTCTTCCTCGGCGAGTTGAATCATAACTTCGGCGTCCGATACGGCTTTGTTTGCTTTATCGAAAACTTCGAGTTTATTGCGCACGCCCTGCGCCTCGCGGCTTAAATGTTTGGACTTTTCTATATCCGACCAGACTTCGGGTTTTTCGAGTTCCGCCTCGAGTTCTTTAAGTTTTTTTCTTAAATTGTCAACGTCGAGCGAGTAACCCGCCTCTTCGAGCGTTTTATAAAGCGCTCTTACTTTTTCTTCGTATACGTCGTATCTTACCATAGGTTGTTTCCTCGTTTATATTGATAATCGCGTTATAACGCGCGTTTGCCTCCCCGTAAAAGGGAGGCAAATGCAAGTTGAACTAATCGGTTCAACTCTCTAATGGCTATTGATTTCTGCCGCAGCAGTTTTTAAACTTCTTGCCCGAGCCGCACGGACAGGGGTCGTTTCTGCCGACGGTCGAAGTCTTGACTATGGGCGCGTTACTGCGACTGCCGTCGCTTGCGCCGCCGTTTTCTACGAGGTCGCGTTTTTCCTCTTTGGGTTCTTCGGCTTTTTTAAGTTCGGATTTTAAAAGCAGGGCAACGACGTCCTCCTGTATGCTCGCGGTCATTTCCTCGAACATTTCAAGACCTTCTTTCTTATACGCTATAACGGGGTCTTCGTTGGCGTACCCGCGAAGAGATATGCCGCGCTTTAACTTGTCCATAGCGTCGATATGGTCTATCCACTTATTATCGACGACTTTAAGGAAAATAAACCTTTCGAACTCGGCAAAGTCGAGTCCCTGTTCCTTATAACCCGCGATTTTTTCTTCGTAACAGGCGATGACTTTTTCAACTGCTTTTTCGATGATATATTCCGCGTCCCAGTTTTCAAGCACCTCGTCGGTGATAAAACCGGTATCGCGCGGCAAAGCCCTGTCTTCCAAAGCCTTGTTGAGTTTGTCTTTATCCCAGTCTACGGGCGACTGTTTCATATCCGCGTTATCGCGAATTATATTCCCTACGAAATCGGGGATAAGGTTAAGCACGTCCTGATGTACATCGTCGCCGCGAAGGACTTTCATTCTTTCCTCGTAGATAATCTTACGCTGAAGATTCATTACGTCGTCGTACTCTATAATGTGCTTTCTTATACCGAAGTTCTTGCCCTCGATGGTCTTTTGTGCGTTTTCTATCGAGCGGGAAAGCATTTTGGACTGCAAAGGCGTATCTTCGTCAACTTTGAACGCCCTGTAAATGCTTTGCAATCTCTCGCCGCCGAAACGCTTTGCGAGATCGTCCTCGAGCGAGATAAAGAACAGCGACGAACCGGGGTCGCCCTGACGACCGCTACGACCGCGCAACTGGTTGTCTATACGGCGGGACTCGTGGCGTTCCGTACCGATTATGTGAAGTCCGCCCAGAGCGACTACTTCCTTTTTCTCCGCCTCGGTAATTTCTTCGTGTTCCTTAAGGTATTCTCTGTATTTTTCTCTTACCGCCTTTTGTTCGTCGGTAATATCCTGTACGTAAGAGGTAGCGGCGTTTATAAGTTCCTCGCTTATGCCCTCGTTGCGCAAGTCCTTTATAGCCATAAATTCGGGGTTGCCGCCGAGCAGAATATCCGTGCCGCGCCCCGCCATATTCGTGGCTATTGTAACCGCGCCTTTTTTACCCGCCTGCGCTATGATTTCAGCCTCGCGCTTGTGGTTTTTGGCGTTTAATATGTTGTGCTTTACTTTGTTTTTGATAAGCCAACGCGAAATCTCTTCGGATTTTTCAACAGTAACCGTACCTACAAGTACGGGTTGTCCCGTGGCGTGGCGTTCGATAATCTCTTTTACGATAGCGCGCGTTTTGCCTGCGGCGGTCGAATAAATAACGTCGGGCAAATCCACCCTTTGCACGGGTTTGTTGGTGGGAATTTCAAGAACGTCGAGTCCGTAAATGGTTCTGAATTCTTCTTCCTCGGTTTTGGCAGTACCCGTCATACCCGAAAGTTTGTGATAAAGTCTGAAATAGTTTTGGAAGGTTATCGTGGCGTAAGTTTTGTTTTCGTTACGGACGGTAACGTTTTCCTTCGCCTCAATCGCTTGGTGCAAACCTTCCGAATAGCGACGACCTATCATAAGACGACCCGTAAACTCGTCTACTATGATAATTTCGCCGTCGCTTACGATGTAGTCGCTGTCGCGTTTGAAAATAAAGTGAGCCTTTAAGGCTTGTTGTATATGGTGGTTGAGTTCGGAATTTTCTATATCCGCGAGATTTTCTATTCCGAAGAATTTTTCGGCTTTTCTCGCGCCGTCCTCGGTTATCTGAACGGTTTTATCCTCCACGTCCACGGTATAGTCCTCGTCGGCGACGAGCGTTTTTACGAAACGGTTGCAGTCGTAGTAAAGCGAAGAGGATTTTTCGCCCCTGCCCGAGATGATAAGCGGAGTTCTCGCCTCGTCGATCAAAATGGAGTCAACCTCGTCCACTATGGCGAAGTTAAGTCCGCGCTGAACCATATCCGACATACGAATTTTAAGATTGTCGCGGAGATAATCGAAACCGAATTCGTTGTTAGTGCCGTAGGTTATGTCGCAAGCGTAGGCGGCGCGTTTTTGCTCGTCGGTCATATCGTGAGTGTTTACGCCCACGGTAAGCCCCAAAAATCTGTAAACCTTACCCATCCACTCGCTGTCGCGCTTTGCAAGGTAATCGTTTACGGTTACTATATGCACGCCTTTTTCGGAAAGAGCGTTGAGGTACGCGGGGAGCGTTGCCATAAGCGTTTTACCTTCGCCCGTTTTAAGTTCCGCAACTCTGCCCTGATGCACGCATATACCGCCCATTATCTGCACGGGATAGTGGCGCATATTTAAAACTCTGTAAGACGCCTCTCTTACCACGGCGAACGCGTCGAACATAATATCTTCAAGCGTTTCGCCCTTTTTAAGCCTGCATTTTAAAACGTCGGTCTGATTTTTGAGTTCCTCGTCCGACATCTTCTCGTACTTAGGCGCGAGCGCAAGCACTTTTTCGGTTTGCGCCTTGATTTTTCTCAAACTCGAGCGCGAATCGCTGTTTAATATAAACTTGATAAGTCCCATAAATTATTTTCTCCGCGACGGCTTTTACCGCCTCAAAAATTTACGGGTTTACGCAACAGGCGCAAAGTAGCATTAAACGCGTTTTTGCGCGCCGAACAAAGCGGAAACCCGTACTTTATAGTTTATTTACTATATTTTACTATATTCAGGCAAAATTGACAATAAAAATAAGTGAATTTTTAGTAAAAAGTTGGAAATTTACTAAATTTTTCGATTATTTTCGCAAAACCCGACTTATTTTTCGGTCGTATCGTTCACGCCCTTTCGCGCCGTTACAGCCGCTGTAAAAACTACCGCCTCACTCGCGCCCGCGCGAATTATCGCCGCGGAAAGCGTTTCGGCGGTAGAACCCGTGGTTGCCACGTCGTCTATGATTATTACCTTTTTATCCTTGAAAATCGCCTTATCGACGACCTTAAAACTATCGCGCAGATTGTTTAGCCGAGCGTTACGGGTAAGTCCCACCTGACTTACCACGCCTTCCTTTTTGATTATCGCGTTATCCGCAATCGGTACGCCCGACAAAGAACGAAAAGCCCTTGCCAACTCCCGACTTTGATTATATCCGCGCTTTTTCTCGCGCGCCTTTACCATAGGCACGAAAACCGCGATATCCGCGTTATAGCCCGTTTTTAAGTACAGGTTATACACCTCGTCGGCAAGAATATCGGCAAGGTAGCGTTTGCCGCCGTATTTAAGACTTTTAATAACGCGTTTTATGCCGCCCGTATAGATATACGCGCTGCGCATAAACTTAAACGATAAATTCCTGTCCCTGCATACGTCGCAATACGCCGACGGGTAATTCAGCGGCGCGCCGCAATGGTCGCATATGTAGCCGTCGTTTTTTACGACGGACTTTTTGCAATCGTCGCAAAAATATTCGCCGTTGAAATTTTCCCTGCCGCAAATATTGCAGGTCAGTTTACGGTTGAAAATCACGTTTTTAACCGAATCCCAAATATTCAACGCCACTATCTTTCTCCTTCGTTTTATTTTCCATCGCAACGGAACGACTTACAATCCCCTATCGGCACTCCGTGCCACTTCCCCCGAAGGAGGAAGCGAGATAAATTGTCATTGCGAGGGAGCATAGCGACCGCGGCAATCCCTTGGAGTAAAGTACGGCGTATATGCCGCGTACTTTTTCAGGGGGATCGCCACGCTTGCGCCCGCGATGACACGGGAATTCAACCGTCATTGCAGTACACAAAATGCCGATAGGGGATAACCGTCGCCCCGTTTGCGTGATAATTCTTCTTTATATAAACTGCAACACGTCAACCAAAATGGCAAAACCTAATAACAAAATAAGTCCCACGGCGTGAATTGCGCCTTCCACTTTGCGGTTGACGGGCTTTTTGAATATCCACTCTATAAGGCAGAACGCTATCCGCGCGCCGTCGAGCGCGGGAATGGGCAACAAGTTGAACACCGCCAGATTTACGCCTATAAACGCGGTGATTTGCAGTGCGAAAAACCAACCGTAACTTATGAGTTGACTTGCCGTTTTTATGGTCGTTATAGTGCCGCCTACGGCTCTTATGCCTATTTTGCCCGTAATAAGTTGACCTAAACTCGTAAATACCGTGCCCGCTATTTTAAACGAGTACACGAACGAACGCCCCAAAGTTTTGAAAAACCCGAACTTGGCGTAAGCCGCCGTTACGTAATATTCTTTCTCGCCCAAAGTCGCGCCGAAATACGCGGCAATCGACTCCGCCGAGGACTTATCCGCGTTTTGCCACTCTTCGCCGAGCGCAACGGGTATAGCCGTGGGCGAGTTTTCGCCCGACACGAAAAAGTACACGCTTTGATTAGCGGTTTTATCTTTAAGCGCGTTGAAAAAGTCGGTTTCGTCGTCTATAAAAGTCGCCGCAGAATAATCGTCGGTATCGCCTATTTTCAAAAGAAAATCGCCGTTTTTAAAAGGCGAGGTTACGCCGCTTTCCACGCTCATCGTGAGCGCAGAACCGAAACCGAGCGCGTCGTAAACTTTATTTACTTCGGTCATATTGTCGAGTTTTAAATCCTCGCGCAAAACGACTTTTCTTACTTCGCTCGTCGCGCGCGCGTACTTGCCGTCCTTTCTCAAAACGCCTATTTCCACCGTCTGCCCCGCCTTGACTTTTTTCAACGCCTGCGTTAAATCGGTGGTAATATACACGCTCGTTTTTTTGCCGTCAACTTTTACCCACTCTATATAATCGCCGTCCGATAAAGACTGCTCGGTTTGCACGCCGTCGTTCACGTGCGAAACGCCTATTACCTGTTGCCCGTACACGCCGAAAGTTATGGCGATAACCACGAGCGCGAGCAGGTAGTTCATAGTCGCGCCCGCAAGCAAAACGAGTATTCTCTGCCACGGTTTTTTACGATTAAAGGAGTTTTCGTCCTCTTTATCGTCGTCCTCGCCGTCGAACGCGCAAAAACCGCCGAGCGGCAACGCTCTTACAGAGAACACCTCGCCGCTTTTAAGTTTGCGTTTAAACAGCGCGGGACCCATACCTATGGCAAATTCGTTTATTTTAAACTTAAACAGTTTGCCTACGAGATAATGC
>CAVLAV010000079.1:0-7802 GCA_963660735.1 bacterium | reverse complement strand
CCAAGGACGGACACGACCTTATACTTAAATATCATTTGCCCCAAATACTCGCCGACGTCGCGCTCCAACATCACGGAACGCTACCCATAAGGTACTTTTACGTTAAAGCGTCCAAGTTTACCGACGGCGAACTCGATATTGCCAAATTCTCTTATCCCGGACCTAAACCGCAGACCAAAATAGCGGCGATAATTATGATTGCCGACGGTTGCGAGGCAAAAGTGAGAACGCTGAAAGAGCGCAGTGCGGATAAAGTTGAAGAGTGCGTAAGGGAAATTATCGAGGAAAGAATGGAATTCGGTCAGTTTGACGAGTGCGACCTGACTATGAAAGATATAGACGTAATCCGTAAGACCATAACCCGCGCGCTTGCGGGCATATATCACGGCAGGGTGGAATATCCCAAACTTAAAATGAGCGCGACTAATTACGCCGCAAAGGAAAAAACGGATGAAAAATAATACTCTTGCGGTTTTGGGCGAATATCCCGAAAAATACCCTTTGCAAACGGTTGCGGCGGCGGCTTACGAGGAACTTAACCAAACCGCGCCTTTGGGTATAGAAATAACTTTCGTTACCGAGGACGAAATAAGGCGTTTAAACGCCGATAATCGCGGTATAGACCGCGTAACCGACGTGCTTTCATTCCCCTATCAGGACGGAATAAAAGGCAAAATTTTAAGCGTCGCGGACTTTGCGGACGATATAGACCCCGACAGCGGAAATCTTATAATAGGCTCGGTGGCGATATGCGAAAAACGCGCCGAAGAGCAGGCGGTGGAATACGGACATTCCGTTATCCGCGAGGTTTGCTATCTCGCGTTGCACGGCATACTGCATTGTTTCGGTTACGACCATATCGAAAAGGCGGACGAAGAAGAAATGACCGCTTTGGCTGAAAAAATAATGAATAAAATAAATTTAACGAGAGATATAGTATGAAGTGCGGTACGGTAGCGGTAGTAGGCAGGGCAAACGCGGGCAAATCTACGCTCGTAAACGTTTTGGTAGGCGAAAAAGTGGCGATAACTTCGCCCAAGCCGCAGACCACTCGCGACAGAATTTACGGCGTGCTTACTACGGACGATTATCAGATAGTTTTCGAGGATACCCCGGGTATTTATAAGGCTAAAAACGCGCTCAACGCGCGTATGCAAAAAACGACCGTAACCACCGCGAAAGATTGCGATTTGACGCTTTTCGTTTTAGACGGACACGCGGGCGTTACCGAAGAGGAAATCGAACTCGCGCGTAAATATTCCGTCGGCGAGGAGAAAAAAATTCTTGCCGTTACCAAAACGGATATTACGGACGAGGACAAACTTGCCGAAACGCTCAATAAACTCGGCGAGTTAAACTACGACGAGATAATTCCCGTATCGGCGCGCAGAGGCAAAAATATCAAGCGGCTGTTGTCGCTTATACTCGAATATCTGCCCGAAAGCGACGAGTATATTTTTAATCCCGACGCGGTATCGAATAAGTCCGAAAAATTTATGATTGCCGAACTTATGCGTGAAAAAATCCTGCTTAAATACGATAAGGAAATTCCGCACGGTGTTGCCGTCGTAGTAAACGAATTTTCGCGCAGAGATAACGGTATTTACGATATTGATTTGGATATAATCTGCGAAAAGGACAACCATAAGGCGATTATCATAGGTAAAGGCGGCAAGGCTTTAAAGGAAACGAGCAGTTTTGCCAGAGAGGCTATGGAAAAATTCCTCGGGGCGAAAGTCTTTTTAAAAACTTACGTCAAGGTTAAGGAAAACTGGCGCGACCGCGCCGACCTTATGGGCGAGTACGGGTACGGCAAAGAGGAATAAACTTTGAATATGCGCGCATACTACACGTATGAAAGATCCCGAAAAAGCGGCATGGGAACTGTTTGAAAAAACGGGCTATCCCGGCTACTATATGCTTTACAAAAAATTAAAGAAGAAATGAATTTGAAGGTAAACGGCGTTACGCTTAAAGCCGTGAACTATAAAGAGAGCGACAAAATACTTACCGTATTTACTTTGGAACGCGGCAAAATAACGATTTCGGCAAGGGGCGTAAGAAAAGCCAACGCCAAAATGCGCGGACTCAGCGAGCCTTTTTGCTTTGCGGAAACCGTTGTTGCCGAAAAAGCGGGCAGGTACACCGCCGCCGAAGTAAACGTTTTCGATTGTTTTTACGATATCCGCTTAAATTTGGATAAATATTACGCGGGACTTTGCGCGCTCGAATTTACCGACGCTTTTTTCCCCGAAGAAACGGCGTCGGAAGAACAGTTCAGTCTGCTCGTCAAATACTTAAAAGAGTTGTGTAAAAGCGAGAAACCTAAAGTCCTTCTCGCCGAATTTTTCTGCGCCGCGCTTAAAATAAGCGGTTACGGCGTCAGTTTTTCGCAGTGTTTCAGGTGCGGCAGGGCGATTGCGGATAAAGTTTATTTTTCCGCGTCGGAAGGTTCTGTCGTATGCTCGGACTGCGCCGCGGGCGGCGATAAAGAATTTTCTTACGATACTTATTCTTATTTAAAAACGGTAGCCGAAAAGGGCGATATAAGTCGATTTTCGCGGCAGACCGTAACCAACGGACTTAAATTTTTCGGACATTATATAACCACGGTCGCGGGCGTAACGTTAAAATGCTTACCCCCGCTTTTTGCGGTGTGATATTTGCGGTTGAATTGCCGATGTTTGATAGTCGGTTATATCGAGCGGTGGGGGAACGGCTTTGCGAGCCGTTTCCTTTTTCGTTGCGCTCAACTGCGCATAGAGTTTTCCTCGGGCGAGGCGTTGCGCGTGTAATATATCATCTTAATAATCACGAAAATCGCAACGAGCAATTCGGTTATAGGCATAGCGAACCAAATAGCGTGAGCGTCGAGCAGGGGTAACAGCATAATAAGCGCGCCGCTTACTACGAGTCCGCGCGCAACGGATACGACGAACGCCGCTTTCGGTTTCATAATCGACTGAAAATAATAAGTCGAAAATACGTTGAGCGGCAACAGTAGAAACGAGATTGCATACGCGCGTATAATAGAAGGCGCGGCGGAAAGAATAACCTGCGTGGGATTCATAAAAATACGAACGAACAGGTTGGGAACGGCACAACTTAACGCCGTCCAAAACGCGGCGAAAACCGCAACCGTGTAAAGCGAATATTTAAGCGTTTCTCTTATTCTGTCCGTCTTATTCGCTCCGTAATTAGTGGAAATTATCGGTTGCGCCGCCTGACCTACGCTGTAAGCGCAACACTGTACGAAGGTGCTTACGTTTATAATAGGTCCGTATATCGCCAACTCGTTACTGCCAAGGTACTTCATTATTTGTCTGTTAAAAATAACGGTGAGTATTCCCATAGCCGCGTCCACGAAGAAAGTGGAAAATCCCGTCGCCGATATTTTTTTAAGTTTCTTCCACACCTCGTCGCATCTGACGAATTTTAAAGTGTTTTTCTTTCTTATAAAATGGCTTGCGAGAACGACGAACGATATCACCGAGCCGATAGCCGTCGCCAACCCCGCGCCGAAAATTCCCATATTGAACCCGAAAGTGAAAAGCAAATCGCCGAATACGTTAAATATTCCGCCCGCCAAAACGCCGATAGTCGCAAGTGCGGGGTCGTCGTCGTTGCGCAAAAACGCCGCGAGCATCTGATTGAACGCAAATATGGGAAAGACGAATTTTATCGGCTTTAAATAGGTTTGGGCAAGATTTAACAATTCGTCGTCCGACGCGCCGAAAAATATCAATATCGGCTTTTCAAAAAATAACAGCGCAAGCCACGCGATAACGGACAAGGTTATCGCGCCCGCAACGGCAACGGTGAAATATTGATTGCCTTGATTTTTCGTATCGTCGTTTTTGCCGCGTATCGCGCTAAAAATAACGCTCCCGCCTACGCCCATAAACAGTCCTAAACTGTAAATTACGTTCCATAAAGGCGCAACGATTGCAAGAGCCGCCGTCCCGTTCGGACCTTGGTACTGTCCGACTACCGCCATATCTACCACGCCGTAAATACAACTTATCATCGCACTGCCGAACGCCGCCGCAAGGTACTTAAAGTAAATTTTTTTAATTTTGTCGGTTAATAAGTTCATTTTTTAATTTCCTCCAAAAAAAATAAGCCGAACAAGGAATAGACGTTTCAGTCTACACCTTGTCCGGCTATCGTTTCTCTGAACGACTCACCCTCCGATGAACGAAAAGTATTTTATCATTTTAAATTTTATTTGTCAACGCTTTTTACGAAAAAAAATTTTTAACGCGCGCAAAAACAGGCGTTTTATAAAAGCGCAACGATAAGACCGACGATAGGGGCGAATACGAGTCCTATTATCGTGCCTTTCACGCTGCCTTTAAAATGAAACCAAACCGCCGATTTGTCAAACGCGCTGACTTTTGCCATTTTGTAGAATTTGTCAAACGGCGCAAGCAACACGTCTATCACTAAAAAGTCATACCAGTCAACGACGAGCCATAACAGGTACGCAGTTATCGCGGAGTTTAAAAAGGTAGTAATTCCGTTGATAAAACGCAAAACGAGCGCAAATATAACGGCGTATATCGTAATTGCTATCAGTTTACGAATTAAATCGCTTTTTTTGGTCGGCGGCTTTTCTCCCACCACGTTTAAATCGCGCAGTTTGTCAACCACGACGGGCGGGTAGTCGTTTGTAAAAATTTCTCTTCGCTTTGAGCATATTATTTCAAGCATTATGGTAAATAACGCGCAGGCAACGATACATTCGATTAAAAAAATCATAAAATAACCTCTTGCGGTTATATTGTATCATATTTTATCAAAAATTTCAAATAGTTAGTTGCCGCTTACCGCAAAAATGCGTAACGAGGTCGTAAATTTTTCGGGCAGTATGTCAACTGTTGCGGAAAACGCTGAAACGCCACCCTCGGAAGGCGAAAGTGAAAAAATAACGGTCTGCAAGGGTATCCTTGCAGACCGTTTGTACGACGAAATTTCGTTTTTCGGGTGATAAGTGGTGTATATAAGTTTATAGTTTTGCGAATTTTACTATAATCGCCTGCGGAAATATCTTTGCGGCAAGGCGATAAAACTTGTAAAACGCTCCGGGCGTATAAACCGCGTTGCCTTTCTCCGCCTTTTTCAACGACTTTTTAACGATCGTTTCTACGTTCAGCCACGGCAAACTATTTGCACGAGAATGGTTTTCTTCCGCCTTTTTCTTTGCGTTCATTTCGGTGTCCATATTCCCGGGACATAACGCAAGAACGTTGATTTTCCTTTCTTTCAATTCTTCGCGAAGCACGCGGGACAGATACAAAAGATAAGTTTTCGTTGCGCTGTACACGGCGGCGTTCACGTTAGGAACGAACCCCGATACGGAACAGGTGTTGAGAATATATCCGCCTTTTTCTATAAACGGCGCGCATTCGTGAATCATCGCGGTTGCGCCCGAAACGTTTACGTCGATAATATTCTGCAATTCGTCGAGCGGTAAGTCTACAAACTTGCCTTCTCTTTCATACCCCGCGTTGTTTATAAGTGCTTTTATCGTCGGATTCAGACTTTTCATCTCGTCAAAAAAGGCTGTTCTTGAATTTTTATCCGCCAAATCGACCGCAAACGTTTTGGTTATTACGCTTTCGTAATTTGCCGCCATTTCGTCGAGCCTGTCTTTTCTGCGGGCAATCAGCCAAAATTCGTCGTTTCGTTTTGCGTTATTCAACAAATTTTTCGCAAACGCTTTTCCGAGTCCCGAAGACGCTCCCGTGATAATCGTTACTTTCATACCGATCTCCTTATAATTTAACCGTTTTATTCACGAATTGCCCGTGCGTGTTTTTGCTCTTGTAATTGATTGCCTCTTTCGGACAACGATGCAGACAACCGAGGCATAGCGCGCATTGATTTTTTACCCACGTCGGTTTTCCGTCCTTAATTTCTATCGCTTTAACGGGGCATTGTCTTGCGCATAATCCGCACCCTACGCAATTTTCGTTAACGAAAAAGTATTTCGTCTGCCTGAATTTATCGTAATTGCGATGGTAGCAGTTTACGAGCGGCAAAGGCAATTTTGCCGCGACGAAATTACCCCGAACTCTGTTTCGTATCTCGTTTGCAATCTCTTCCGCTTTTTTCATTGCGGCGGCGGTAATCCGTTCGTTTTTTTCTTCGTCTTTTACATTGAATACGGGAACCCAAGTATCGACGGTTTTGACGGAGTATGCGGCGGATATCGCAACGCCTGTTTTGCGTAATAGGTCGGCAAGGAATTTTGCCGATTGTCCCGTGGTCGTTCCGTAAGTCGATACCGTATATGCGTAAACGTTCTCTGCGTGCCTTATATCCAAATTTTTGACAAAATCCGATACGATAGTGGGCAGTCCCCAAAAATAAGTAGGCGTTACGAAGCCGATCGTTTCGCCTTCGCCGCAATCAAACGAAAAAACCTCATTTTGCATACAATCTTTGATTGCCACGGTTTTTTCGTTCGTCTTTTTTGAAATCGTTTCGGCAATCATTTTAGAGTTGCCCGTTGCGGAAAAATAGAAAATCATATAATCCTCCCGAATTAGTTTTTATTCGTCAATATTTTTGCGCTTGCAAAATTTCTTTTTTCGTGATATAGTATAACCGTAAAACGAATAAAAAGCAAGTACCGTTTTTATAGCGTTGCAAAAATTTGGACGGTCGTGGTGAAAATGCAAAAGGAGAAACGATGAAATACGATATTACGAAACCGCAGACGAGGGGCGCAAAAAGAGTGTTGAATTCCGTCGGCTCGGCTTTTTTCAATCTGCTTACGGAAAAAGACTTTGCCGATATTTCCATAAACGAAGTGTGCGACCGAGCGGGTTATCCGCGCGCTACTTTTTATAATTATTTCGACGATAAATACGACCTTTTGAACTACCTTTGGTATTCGGTTGCGAAGGAAATCAATCTTGAAGAATACGCGTCCGTCGCCCCCGAAAACAGGTTGCCCGTATTCTTCGACAGGCTATACGATTTATTCGATAAATGGTCGGAGCAGATACGAAAAATCGTCGAACGTAATCAGGCGGACGACTATTTTATGAGCAGTATTCGCATTTACCTGAATTCGCAGATAAAAACGATATGCGAAAGTTGCGTTGAACCGCTGCACGGAATTCCGAGCGAAATGCTTGCCGAGCATTACGCCGACACGCTTTATCTCGTGATGGAATGGCGTTTTATTAAAGGCAACGATACGCCGAAGGAAACTTTATTCAAGTACCTGACCGCGCTGTTGGGATTGTAATTATGTGCTGAAAAGACCGCCGCCCGTTTTATCGGATAGCAGTCTTTTTCTGTGCGGTTTTGCGAATATCGACTCCGCAACTGAATAAAAAGAGGCGAAAACGCCACGAAAAGTATAAAAACAGCGGTCTGCAAGAAAAAGACTTGCAGACCGCTGCGTTTTTTGGTAGCCCCAAGCGGACTCGAACCGCTGATTTCGCCGTGAGAGGGCGACGTCTTAACCGCTTGACCATGAGGCCGAAAATCAATGCTCGTACATTGTAGCATATTATTTTGCTTTTTGCAAGGATTTTTAGGGTGTTATGCAAAAATTCCTAAAATTTTAAAAAAATATATATCGACCCTTTACTTTTTTGCGTAAAAATGCTAAACTATAAGTGTATAATAATAGTTATAAGGCGGCTTTTATGGAAAAGATTACGGAATACGAATTTAACGGCTTTAAAGCAACGGTTATTACCCCCGAAAACCCCAACGGCAAGTGGGTGTGGAAAACCGAATTTTTATATGCGTTCGATCAAGCCGAGCGCGCTCTTTTGGAC
>CAVLAV010000078.1:0-7844 GCA_963660735.1 bacterium | reverse complement strand
GCGTTGTTATAGGCAGAACAAACAAGCCGCTTTTGCTTTCAAATATTACGAAAAACGTAACGAACGGAAACGTCGTTATTACTTGGAACGACGGTGATACCGACGTTTACGCGCCGGTAAAAAGCGTAACCGTCAACGGCAAGCCTTACATAAAAGGCTCGACGATTTATACCATCGACACAGGCGTATATAAAGTCGTTTGCACCGATGCCGCAGGCAACGTCTGGACAACCGAATTTACGTCCGAAAAACGCAACGTTTTAACCGAAATGCTTCAAAAAGAATATTTTGAAGCCCCCGACGAAAAAGGCAATTACTACGCTTTCGCTTCTTACGACGCGGCGTTTAACTTTGCAAAACAGCGTGAAAAAGGATTCGTTCGCACGGGCGTATGGAATAACGAAACGTGGGATACAGGCATCGCTATGGACGCTATCGACGCCGCTAACGCTGTAAACGGCACGTATTTTATCTACAAAAAGTCCGGTAATTCTTCGGAAGAAGTCGCTTACTTTACCGAAGCGCGCTTAAACGCAGTCATTGCCGAATATGCAGCGGTAGGCATTAAAGACTATTTCTTCTGAGAGAAAGACCCTGCAACTATTGCCGACGGCGAGAATTTGTTTGAATATTCCGACGCGAAAGTTATTCTCGCAAAGGAAATAGAGTTCGGCGGAAATATCGGCGTTTTAATCGACGGCGAAACTTTCGTAGATTCTGTTTTCGACGGCGAAGGCAGACATACCGTTGTTGTAACCGATTCGTGGGGAAACTCTTGCGAATATGAGATTATCGTAATTCGCAACGCTCCCGATATTTATTACGCGGTGGAAGACGGTTCGCCTAACCTTGTAACGTTTGACAGAACCTATTATTTCAAGGACGAAATCACTCTTTCAATCAGCGACGCTCTTGACGAAATGGCTATGTTTAACGTCTACGACGAGAACGGTGTTCTGCTCGGTAATTTCAGCCTTTACGAAACGTTTACTCTTTTTGAAAGCGGTTCTTATACGGTAGAAGCCGTCAACCATTTCGGTTTTTCGGAAATCTTCACTCTCGTTATTTCGCGCGACGCACCGAAAGTGTCGATAACCGAGAACGCGGACGATAAAAAACTTGAAATTATCATAACCGAAAGCAAAGATAAAGAATCGACTATTCAGACACTCGAAATCTTCAAATCTACTGACAACGGAGAAACTTGGGTAAACGTAAGCAAAGACGATTACAGCAACGCCGTTTCCGTGGACAGGCTGTTTTATGCTTTCCGCACGAGCGGTATTTACCGCGTAGTCCTTACCGACGAATTCCGCACGGGAATCGATTCCGTAACCGAACAAATTTTCTACGTTCAGCCCGAACCGTCTTGTGCTTTGAACGGCGTTGAAAACGGCGGCTATACGAACGGAACGGTATCTTTTGTGTGGACCGACGAGGCTGTTGTGGTCGTAAGAAAAGACGGCGAAGTTCTCGAATATACAAGCGGTAACGCTTTAAGCGAGGACGGCGTTTATACCATTACTTTTGAAAATTTCGACGGATACAAAGCGACTTATTCCTTTACAATCGACACCGTTAATCCCGTTGTAACGATTGAAGGAGCAGATAACGGCGAAATCGTGAACGGCGACGTAAAAGTTATTTTTACCGAAGACGGTTTGTCAGCGGAACTTTTCAAAGACGGTAAATCGCTCGGCGCATACGTTTCCGATACGGTTATTACCGAAAGCGGTTCGTATACGATTATCGTCCGCGACCTTGCGGGCAATAAAACCGAAGTGGCTTTCCGCATAGATAAGTTCGTTGATTTTGCCATCAACGTCAATCCCGACGGACTTGCAAATTCCGTAACCGTAATCGCGAATGAAAGCGTAACCGTTTCGCTTACGAAAGACGGCAAATCGGCGGAATATACGCTCGGAGATGCGATTACCGTCCCGGCGAAATATACGATTGTTTTAACGGACAAACTCGGCAACGTGGCGGAAGTTTCTTTTGAAATCGTTAAACCGCTCGTAAAGAGTTTCTCTTACAATTTCGACAATACTCCCGGCTTTGAAAAAGCGATTGTAAACGGAGAGGAAAAACGTCTTAACTACGGAACTCTGGAACTGTTCGACGACGGCGTTTATGAGGTCGGCGTAGTGGTGAACGGCAAGGTATACAACTTTGTCGTAACGGTTGACGGAACTGCTCCGACGCTTGTTATTTCCGGTGTGAAAAACGGTGGTTCGACGAAAGGCTCGGTCGTGCTTTCGGATTTGAGCGAAAAAGCAGATATGAAAGTGTATAAAAACGACACTGAAATCTCTTATACGCTCGGCGACAGCATTTCCGAAGAAGGCGTTTACAAAGTAATTCTTACAGACGAATGCGGAAACGTTACGGAATACACCTTTGAAATTCTGCACTCTATGAACTCCGGCGCAGTCTCGCTTATTATTATCGGAATTATGTTTATCGCGGGTATGGCAATTCTTATCATTTCTATGAGAAAGAAAGGTAAATTCGGCAAGAAAAAGGCATAAAGAAAGGAAGGCTTACCGCCTTCCTTGAAAATCAGTCTTTTTTAGGTTTTAACTGTTTGCGTGTTTCCGATTCAAGTTCTTTAATGCTTTTATCGGGAACAGGCAAATCTTCGGGCATAGTGCCGCCGGCTTCTACGATTGCTTTGCGGACGATTGAACCTATCCGGTAATGTGCCGCATTTGCTTCCGAAGGCGTAGCCGTGCCTTCTCGTTTCATTTTCGCTTCCGTTTGCGTTATGCGGAAAAGGTTTGCGGCAAGTTCTTCGCTACCCATGTAATCGAGAATTTCTTCGCCGTTCTTCAAGCCTTTATTTTCGGCAATATCTCTCGCCGTCAATCCGCCGTATAAACCACGATACCCGGCGTCCTGAAATTTCGCATACTCAATAGCCGTAATAATACCCGCCTTGTGTGCGGCTTCGGCAAGCAGCATGTTTTTCTGCTTAATATCTCCGCGAATAAACAGACGTTTCTCATCTTCGGAAAGTCGCTCGTAAAGTTCGTTCAGTTCCTGCTGTCTCGTCTTGACGGCAAAATACGTTTGTCCCCAAGCAATAACGTTTTTTCGAGGATCTCCGTTCATTACGATGAGATAACATGCGTAACGCGTGAGTTTATAATCGATTTGCGGTCGTTGCGCCCCGCTACCGATAGATACCATTTTGTTGACCTCAACAAAATGGTTGGAAACGGCTTGTTGGCTAATTTTGCAAGCAATTTGAGCGGTCCCGATTACCTTTTGAAAATTGCGCCACTCTTTATATTGCAGCGCAACTTGCAACTCTCTCGCAAGCCAATACTCGTTGCCGTTTTCGTCAACGTGGCGAATATCTTCGAATAACTTTTTCTGTTTTAATTCAAGTTCTTCCATACCGATATTCTACCATATCATACGAAAAAAATCAATATTTATTCGTGAGGGAAAACGAAAAAGATTTAATTGAACCCAAAATAAATTTTTGGACCAATAATAAAACTGCCTCAAAAACGGGTAAAACAGACCTATTTTTCCAAGCAGGATAAGGCGTGATTCAGTCGGACGTTTTTCTCGCCCGAAACACGCTTTTTAAGACAAGCGGGATACCCGCTTTCTTTTTCAAAAACCACGTTTTTTACATTACAAACACAGGAAGTAACATGAGATTCAACAAGAATTTGTTGGCTTCGGGCGTGGATTTTTCGCCAGTGATAGCCCCGATACTCGAAGTCATAAACGCGCTTCTCTGGCCCAGCATTGCAATCGTGGGCGCGGTGGGGACGATTTACTGTATCTTTCTCGGACTGAAAATCGCAAAGAGCGACGAGCAGAATTCCAGAGAAAAAGCGAAAAAAGATTTAATCGGAGCGATTATAGGGTTTCTGATTATATTCGTTCTGATTGTCGCTTTGAAAATAGCAATGCCTATTTTGCAAAGTTGGGTACAAAAACAAGTGTAACGGAGGCAAAGTATGGACTGGTTTTTCGGATGGTTTTACGAACTGTTATACGTTCTTCAAAAGAGCATCTGTTACATTATAGATTTTATTCGTGAAATCTTCTTGAAACTCGTAGGAATAGAAACGGTGAAAATCGACGGAGAGCAGAGCGATTTGCTGACATATTTTCTGACAACGGAAGGCGTTAGAAACGCATTTTTGGGCGTGTTTCTCGTTGGCGTAATTTTGTTGTTTATATTCGTCGGCATCGCTATCGTTAAAAGTGAAGCCGCCGATCCGCAGCATAAAAAAACGAAAGGACAAATCGTAGCGAAATCTCTGCAAAGTTTTATTACGTTCTTAATCGTGCCGTTTGTTCTGCTTGCTGGGATCACTCTCACGAACGTGGTAATGCGCGGAATCAACGCGAGCATGTCGGGCGCAGCCGTTTCCGGAAGCACGCACGTTTCGCTCGGCGGTCAAATACTCGTAACGAGCGGATACGACGCTTACATAGGTCCCGCAGGTTCGCGTGCTTCGATAGAACAGATGTTTATAACGGGACAACTCGACTACAACAATCTTTCGGCAGTCACGCAGTATTACAAACTTGCGGATATGAACTTTTTCGTAGGGCTTGCAAGTGCTCTCGTGATACTCGTTATGTTCGTTCTCAGCACGATTTCATTTATTCAAAGGATATTCGATATCGTTCTTTTGTATATCGTTTCACCCGTTTCGGTATCTACGATTCCGCTTGACGACGGACAGCGTTTCAAACTTTGGCGAGAAATGATGATTTCAAAAGTTCTCGGTTGTTACGGTATCGTGCTTGCAATGAATCTGTTTTTTCTTATCATACCCAAAATTTCGGGGATTGCGTTCTTTGACAGCAATTTCAAAAACGGAATCGTGCAGTTATTGTTCGTAATCGGCGGCGCGTTTGCCGTTACGAAAGCGAATATGGTAATCGCCCAGCTTACCGGAAACAACGCCGGCGGACAAGAAGCGCAACAGTTGCTCGCCAACATTCAGACTGGCGCATATATGGCAAAAGCGGTTACGGGAACGGCGGGTGTTGCCGCAGGTATGCTTATCGGCGGGACGGATTTTCTTGCCAACAAAAAGCGCGGCGCGGGCTTTTTCGATAACGTTTCTTCGGCTATTCATACGCAAAGGAACAGGCACAACGTTTGTCAGGCGACGGCTACAAGCGACGCGGCGGCAAAGCCTACGAAAGCGCAAACGGTCGGCAATGCGGCGAAAGGCGCTTTGCGACTTGCTACGCTATCCGTCGGAGTAATGAAAGACCTTTTGCAAGGCGGCGCCATTACGGCGGGTAAAAACTTTATTCCACGTGTAAGAAACGTAATTGCGGGAACGACTTTCGTAAATCGCGCGGATTTCGTGAAAAAAGCGGAAGATAAAGCGACCGAAAATGTGAAAGAGGATAAAACGGACACGGAACACGAAACGAAGGACGCAGACAAAACAATGGAGGATAAAGCATAATGAGGCTTATACCGCGTAACACGAAAGTAAAATTACAGTTTTATAAGGGCATTACCCTGCCGGATATATTTCTCGGACTGACGGGGCTTGCGCTCGTAGCAATAACTCTTGCAAGCAATTTTTCGTTCAAATACCTGCTTGCGCTCGGTATCGTATGCGTGTTCGCGCCGCTTTTCGTATCGATAGGTAACGAAAGAATTTACATGTCGGTCGTTTATATGTTCCGCCATTTATTCGGGCGAAAACGTTATACGAAAAACGGCAAAGAAGGTGCGACGATTGACAGTATCACGCCTTACGAAAAGGTTGAAAACGGACTTATCAAAAACAAAGACGGCTCGTATACCGGCGTGGTTGAAATCAAACCTATCGAATTCAGATTGCTCGCCGGAGGCAGACAGGATTATCTTATCGACGGAATTTTGGCAAACGCGCTCGGTGCCGTCAATCTCACACAGGAAGCGGAAATCGTCAAACTCGATAAAGAACTCAATCTGAACAAGCAACTGCAAGCCGAACTCGACCGTATCGAAGACCTTATCGCCGCCGAAGAAAACGGTTCGATTACGCACGACGAATACGTGTCGCGATTGAACGTAATAGAAGACAGAATCACGCTTATCGACACGCTCAACAGCGAAAGTCGCGTTACATACAGCGCATATTACGTAGCCGTTCACGATAAATCGGCTACCGCGTTGAAAGATACGCTTGCGTATATGAAACAAATTCTGCAAACAGGCAGTATCGAAACGAATATTCTCGGTAACGATGAACTCGAAGAATTTCTCCGTCTTTCCTATGGAATTCAGGCGGAGAACGGCAAAGTCGTAAACGTAAAATTCGGACTGAACGGCACGTTGCAAGACGATAAGAAACTTTCACATTTCGTCGTCTGCGGCTACCCGCTTAAAGTAGGAAACGCTTGGGGCGAGGACCTGTTCGATATTCCCGGCACGAAAGTCGTTATGAAACTCAAACCCGTAGAAAAAAGCAAAGCAATTCGCCGTATCGATAATGCGATTATCGAACTTTCTACCCGAAAAAAGAGTAAAGCCAGCAAGGTCATAGACAACACGACGCACATAGAAACGCTGTCGGCATTGCTCGTAAGATTGCAAAACGATAACGAAACGCTGTTCGACGTAACGTTTATCATTACGGCATACGACGAAAACGGTAAAGCCGACGTAAAAAAACGGGTTCGCGCAAAACTGCGTGAAAACGGATTTTCCGCAAACGAAATGTTCGGAAGACAATCCGACGTTTACCTGACGTCTACCGTAACCGAATACGACAAAGTAAAGATTTCGCGAGGGATTCAGGCAACGTCCGTAGCCGCTTGCTTTCCGTTTGTAAGCAATGCAGTTATGGACGAAAACGGACTACTGCTCGGAGAGAACAGACTGCCCGTATTCGTGGATTTTTTCAAGCGAAATTCGGAATTTGTAAACAGCAATATGGTGGTTATAGGCAAGCCCGGCAGCGGTAAGAGTTACGCCACGAAAACGTTGTTAATTCACCTTGCGTCGTGTGGGACGAAAATCTATATTCTCGATCCCGAAAACGAATATACAAAACTGACCGAAAATCTGAACGGGAAAATGCTTGACGTCGCTTCGGCAAAATTCGGGAAAGTCAATCCTTTTCACGTAATAGTATCGCTCGGCGACGAAAACGAGGACGGAAGTCGGAACAGTTATTTCGCCCACCTGCAATTTCTGGAAGAGTTTTATAAAACGTCCATTCCCGGTCTTTCTCCCGATTGTCTGGAACTTTTGAATCGCCTGACTACCGAGGTTTATGCGAAAAAAGGCATAGACGAAGACAGCTGTTTTGAACGCCTTAAACCGGAGGATTATCCGACGTTCGACGACCTTGCCGAACTTACGGACGAACGGGTATCGACGGAACCGGACGAATACAATCGTTCCTGTTATAAAATCCTTTCCAACTATCTGTCGAAATTCCGTAGCGGCGGAAGATATTCAAACCTTTGGAACGGACCTACGAGCCTTAATGCAGACGCCGATTTCGTATGTTTCAACTTTCAGAAACTGATAGCAAACCGTAACGGAACGGTTGCCAACTCGCAGATGCTGCTCATTCTGAAATGGCTTGAAAACGAGGTCATAAAAAACCGCGATTACAACCTTAAATTCGGAGCGAATCGCAAAATAGCGGTAGTCATTGACGAGGCGCATTTATTTGTGGACGAACGGTATCCCGTCGCGCTCGATTTTATGTTCCAACTCGCAAAGCGTATCCGAAAATACGGCGGAATGCAAATCGTAATCACACAATCGCTTAAAGACTTTGCGGGAACGCCCGAAACGGCACGTAAATCTATGGCAATTATCAACGTGTCGCAATACTCGCTGATAT
>CAVLAV010000077.1:4661-7944 GCA_963660735.1 bacterium | reverse complement strand
GTTATATACCGCGTCGGCGGCGTAATTAAAGCGTTTTAAAATGGCGACGAGCGCGTCCGATAAAGACTTCTCGTCCTCCGCAAGCAAAATTCTCATAATACGATTATATAATGCGAAACTTAAATAAAACTTAAAACGCCGCCGCGAAAAGTTATTTTTCGCGGCGGCAAATACGATTATAAACTCTTTAATACGTTACCCACGGCGCGCATATCTACTTTACCCGCGTAGTTGGCTTTAAAATATTTCATAACCGAAGGAGTCGTTTTATCGTCAAGACCTTCTATTATCTTTTTAATTTCCTCGTCGGAAAGCATCTTGGGCAAATATTTTTCGACCGTGGCAAGTTGACGGTTAAGGCTTTCTACCGTTTCCGCTCTGCCCGCCTTTATAAAGCCTTCGCGCTCCTCGGTGAGTTCGTTTACGGTCTTTTGCAAAATGCGCGTTACGTCGGCGTCGGTCATCTCTTCACCCGCCGCCTTCTTCTCTATACCCGCAAGCATAAGTTTGTTTATTACCGCGTTGAGCGCGTCTACGGCGTCTTTATCGTGCGCCTTCATCGCGTCTATTTTTACTTTTTTAAAATCTTCTATCCTCATTTTAGTCCTTCCTTATATTTATATACAGTTCTTCGAGTTGCTTTTCGTCTACGGGCGAGGGAGCGTCGCTCATAAGGCAAGCCGCCGTCTGCACCTTGGGGAACGCGATTACGTCCCTTATGGATTCGTCTTTGCAAAGCAACATAGTAAGCCTGTCGAGTCCGAACGCAAGACCGCCGTGCGGAGGCGCGCCGTAATTGAAAGCGTCTACGAAAAAGCCGAATTTACGCTGAATATCCTCGTCGGTAAAGCCGAGAATATTAAACATTTTCTTTTGCAGATCGCGCGAGTGAATACGGATAGATCCGCCGCCTGCCTCCTGCCCGTTTATAACGAGGTCGTAAGCCTTGGCGCGCGCTTTGTCGGGCGCGGTTTCGCACAAATCTATATCCTCGGTCATAGGCGCGGTAAAGGGGTGGTGCACCGCCATAAACCTGTTTTCCTCTTCCGACCACTCGAACATCGGGAATTCCGTTATCCACAAAATATCGTATTGATTTTTGTCGACAAGTCCGAATTTTTCGGCAAGCATAAGCCTTAACCCGCCAAGGGTGTTAAACACGACGTAATCTTTATCGGCGGCAAAGAACAAGGTATCGCCTTCCTCAAAATCGGCGCGAGCCTTGATAGCCGCTATATCTTCCTCGGTTAAAAATTTCATAAACGACGACTTGAGTTCGCCGCCCTTTTGCCAGGTCATCCAACAAAGACCTTTCGCGCCGAGCGTTTTTGCGTATTCCACGCAAGCGTCGAGGTCCTTACGCGAAAATTTATCCGCAAGACCTTTTGCATTTATCGCTCTTACGCTGCCGCGGATAGGTCCTATTTTTATAGCGAGCGCGTCGGTGAACACCTTGAACGAGGACGATGCGAACAGGTCGGAACAATTTATAATCTTCATTCCGAAACGGGTGTCGGGCTTGTCCGAACCGTAATTTTCCATAGCGTCCTTATAGCGCATAACCTTAAAGTGTCCGTCGCCGAGGTCTATGCCGCCCGCCGTTTTGAATATATTTTTGATAAGTCCCTCGATGGGGTACATTACGTCCTCGATCTCGTCTACGAAACTCATCTCCACGTCGATCTGAGTAAACTCGGGTTGACGGTTGGCGCGTAAGTCCTCATCGCGGAAACATTTGGTTATCTGAAAATACCTGTCGAAACCCGCAATCATCAAAAGTTGCTTATAAAGTTGGGGCGACTGCGGCAAAGCGTAAAAACACCCCTCGTGTATTCTCGACGGAACGAGATAGTCCCTCGCGCCTTCGGGCGTGGATTTTCCGAGCATAGGCGTTTCTATCTCTATAAAGCCGTTTTCCTCGAAAAATTTGCGCGCGGCAAGCGTTATTTTATAGCGCGTTATAAGATTTTTTTGCAAAGACGGACGGCGCAAATCGAGATAGCGATATTTTAAACGCAAAGTTTCGTTTACGTTGGTATCGTCGAGTATCTCGAACGGCGTAGTGTCCGCCTCGGACAAAATTTTAAGTTCGCTCGCGAGTATTTCTATATCGCCGGTTGCAATCTTATCCGTTTTGCTTTCGCGTTCCCTTATAGTGCCTTTTACGGCAAGAACGTACTCCGAACGGATAGTCTGCGCTTTTTTGAATATTTCGTCGTCGGTAGTGTCGTCAAAAACTATCTGCACTATGCCCGTGCGGTCGCGTAAATCGACGAATATAAGGCTACCGAGGTTTCTGCGCCTTTGCACCCAACCCGTTACCACTACTTCTTTGCCGACTTTCTCGGCGGTTAAAGTTCCGCAGTAATCGGTTCTTCTTAAATTACCCATAAATTCAGCCATCAGAGTTCTCCAAAATGTAAATACGAGAATATTTTAGACTTTTAAAGCCGAAAAGTCAATTACTTATGCGCCGTTTTACTGCCGTTTTACAAAATATACCGCTTTTTAAGCCTTTTAAACCCCGTGAGAACCTCGTAAGAAATAGTACCGACCTTTTTTGCCATATCTTCGGCGGTGATTTTTTGATTTCCGCTTTCGCCGATAAATATTACTTCGTCCCCCGCGCGAACGTCGCAGTCAACCTCGACGAAACAATAATCCATACAGACTCTGCCGATAATTTTGCGTTTTTTTCCGTTTATTATAACCTCGCCGCCCGTATACGAGCGCAGGAGTCCGTCCGCATACCCGACCGAAACGGTGGCGACGAAAGTCGGCTTTTCGGCAACGAAATTACCGCCGTACCCGACGCTTTCGCCCCTTTTAAGTCGCACGTTACGCACCACTTCGCCCGTTACGCACATACAGGGCGAAACGAAATTTTCGCCGTAACCGTATAAACCTATCCCGAGCCTTACCGCCGAAAAAGCGTAATTTGGGTCTGCCGCCCTGCCGCTCGCCGATAAATGGCGAATTGCGGTTTTGGAAAAAACGCGGGATAATTCCTTAAATTTTTGCAACTGTCGCGCGCTTATTTCGTCGTTTGCGCAGTCGTACAAGTGTGAAAATACGCCCGTTATTTTTACGCCGCATAAATTACACATATCGCAAAGGTTTGCAGCCTGTTGCATATCTTTAACGCCTATTCTGTTCATTCCCGTATCCAAGGCAATATGCACTCTCGCCTGTTCGCCCGTATCGTTTGCAACGCTCGCCATATCTCGTATTTGCGAATTTTCCCAAGCGCACAAAGTGATTTTTTCGCGCAACCAATCCCGCA
>CAVLAV010000077.1:0-4625 GCA_963660735.1 bacterium | reverse complement strand
TTTATCTGCGCAACCGAGCATTAGCACGGGTTTCGTCGTAGCCGCGCGCAAAACAATCGCCTCGTCTGCGGTAGCCACCGCAAAGGACGAAAACTCATTTACGTTTTTCGCAATCACGCCCGCGCCGTGATTATACCCGTCGGCTTTAACCACGCCTATAAGCGCGACTTTATCGTCTATTCTCGACCTGTACGCCGCTGCGTTCGCCTTTAAGTTTTTTACGCTTACAACTATTTCTCCGCGCATTTTATTTACTCCGCCACACAATATTTTATTAAACGCGGCTATAATACTTTACAAATTTTGCTTTAAATTATATAATTAGACTATGGATAATTTGCTTGAATTTTTGGATAAATCTAAAACCGCTTATCACGCGCACGACGAGGCGGTTAAACTGCTTTTAAAGAGCGGCTTTGAAGAACTTAAAGAAAACCTGCCTTTTAAAATTAAAAAAGGCGGAAAATATTTTATTTCCCGCGACGGCAGCGCGCTTATCGCGTTTACCGTGGGGGAAAAACTTTCGTTTAATATAGTCGCGTCGCACGCCGACTCGCCCTGCTTTAAGATTAAGAGTAACCCCGAAATTAAGGTTGAATCTTACTGCAAACTGAACGTTGAAAGATACGGCGGCGGACTTAACTATTCGTTTCTGGATATTCCCCTGACGATTGCGGGCAGAGTTATACTTACCGACGGAAAGACTTACGAGGCGAAAACTTTTACCTCGAAAAAGAATTTCGTTATACCGTCGGTCGCCATACACTTTAACCGCGCCGCAAACGACGGAATAAAACTTAACCCGCAAGTGGATATGAGTCCGCTCGTAAGCGCGGCGGAAGGCGGCGGATTGAGTGCCGAACTCAAAGAATTTGCCGACGAAAAAAAAATAGCCGACTGCGACTTATTCGTAGTTTCGGCGGTTAAACCTTTCGTCGCGGGGTATAACGACGAACTTATTTGTTCGCCGCGAATAGACAATTTAACGAGCGCGCACTCGTCCCTCGTCGCGCTTATAAAAGCCGCGCCCAAGGCGATTAACGTATGTTATATGGCCGACAACGAGGAAGTGGGCAGTGCGACCAAGCAAGGCGCGGGTTCTACCTTTTTACACGACGTTTTAAAGAGAATAACCGTTGCGCTCGGCAAAGGCGACGAATATATAACCGCGCTTGCAAACTCGTTTATATTATCCGACGACAACGCGCACGCCCTGCACCCCAACCACCCCGAACTTTCCGACCCGACGAACAAAGTGCTTTTGGGCAAAGGCGTAGTTATAAAGCACCACGCAAATCAAAATTACACTACGGACGGGTTTTCTTCGGCAATCGTCAAAGGCGTGTTCGACGATGCGGGCGTTAAATATCAGGATTTTTATATGCGCTCGGATTTGCCCTGCGGCGGTACGCTCGGCGCGATAAGTTCCTCGCAAGTTTCTATCCGCAGCGCGGATATAGGCATAGCGCAACTTGCTATGCACTCCGCTTGCGAAACGGCTTGCATAAGCGACTACGAAGAAGCCGTAAAAGGTTTGACCGCTTTTTACTCCAAAGCGTTTATAGCGGACGGCTCTAAAAAGTTTATCATAGAATAAAATTGCGCGGCGCAAATTTCAATTTGCGCCGCGACCTTTTCCTACGAGCGTGATGCCTGTTAAAGGCGAGTAATAATCGGAAGAAATTTTAACGCGGCTTACGAGTTCGCCGTTTATGAACTTTTCGAGATACGCCTGACTTTTCGCGCCGCGTTTGGCATAGACCATAGGCAGTCGCTCTCCGCATAAAAGGTCGTAAGTTTCTATTATTTGTTCTTCGGACGGCTCGATATATTCCGACACTTCGGACGCGAGTTTATAAACCGCGCCCGTTTTTTCGCCGTACACCCTCGCCCTGACCCGATAGCCGTCTGCATCGACGACGAGAATGATCGGGTTAGTATAAGGATTGACAAATTTTAAATCGCTCGCGCTCGACACCATAGCGTCGAAAGAGGGTTTAGTGTACCCGACGAGCAAACTGTGATTTCGGCGTTCGGTGATTTTAAGTCCCGCGCTTAACGCCGAGGCGTACACGGTGGAAGAAACCTGACAGACTCCCCCGCCAACGCCCTCGGTAAACTTTCCGTTTTCTATGACCTTTGCCGAGGAAAAGCCGCGTTCTTCGCTCCTTTTGCCCACGGTTTCGTTAAAAGAAAATTCCTCGCCGCTTTTCAATACCTTATAACTTATATACTTTGCCGCGAGCGCGATATTGTTTTTGCGTGGGGCAAGCGATGTACTGTACACGGTGGAAAACGACGAAACGAGTTGAGTTTTTTCTTTCAGATCGCTTAACTTTACCGTAGGATAAAGTGTTTTTTCCTCGGCGATAATGCGTTTTACACCTTTATTGAGCGCAACGGAAATATCGTTTAACAATTTTTCCTCGTCAACGCCTTTACCGTTTTCTTCCCTGTCGTAAGTAACGGCGTTTTCCGCAGACGGTTCTACCGAGTAGCAGGCGTCGCGCGGTCTTACGAGGGTATCTTTAAAAATGCCGTCCACCACGCTTTCTGCGTTTTTCAGATAATATTCGCCGCAGGAATAATCTATTTCGGGATAGAAAAATTCGTATTTTTTGCCGAGCGCGACTATTTCGAGCGTTTTCTCCGTGCGAAAAAGCGGCGCGGCGTTCGCCGTAACGGCGAATGCCGCCGACGATACGATAAAACCCGCCGCAATAAAAGCGACGGGCAAAAGTTTTAATTTTAAATTTCTACTCATCACTATAAAAAGTATGAGTTTTATAAGGTTATTTATGCAAAGTTACGGCCTTACCCGAAACGGTAATAAATCCTTCGTCTTTAAGTTTTTTAATTTCGCGCATCATCGCGCTTCTGTCCGAGCAGATATATTCCGAAAGAGAAGTAAGGCTCATTTCGAGTTTTGCGGTATGTCCGCCCGATTTTAAGCACAGACCTTTAAAATAGCACAATAATTTATCCCGCGTGGAACGATTGCCGATAATCTCCGTTCTTTCGCCTATCGAAGCGGTTTTTTTACGCATTACGTCGATAATATTGAGCAAAAGTTTATGCTTGAACCTGCAATCGCCGTCGCACTCGGTTATAAGCGAATCAAAACGGATGAATACCATTTTGCAATCGGTTTCGGTAGCCACGTAGACGGTATCGTCGGGGCGTTCGCCGTAGGAAACGGAATTGCCGAAAACGCTGCCCTTTACGAGCCTTTCCAAGAGAATTTCGTTACCCGTGGAATCTATTTTAACGACTTTTGCTATGCCGTCGGCAACTATAGCCACGGTTTTTTCTTCCGCCGCGTAACGGTATGCGACTAAACCGCGCTTAAAACTTTCCTCGCGCGGTTTTAAAAAGGCAATAATCCTCTCGTATTCGCTATCCGTTACGCCGCTGAAAAGCGCGCAGTCGTATCTTTTCATTTCAGTTTAAATTTTCCTTGCGTTCTTGCTCGATTTGTGCGTTTTCCGAATTTATCAAAGGCAAAATATACGGCGGTATATTGCAGTTTGCCGTCATAGACGCCACCGCGGCGCGCACGAACGGATAGAGCGTGTCCATCGCCTCGGAAACGAGCACGCTTTCGTCGGCGTCCTTAATAACGACGAAAGTGCCGAAAGAAGTTACGCTTAAATCAAAAGGCACGGGCGAAGATATATCCTCGTTTATGCGAACCGAGAGATTGACGAACAAATTGTTTTGATTTCTGCCCATTTTACATTCGATTTTGGGTTTTATCTGAAATTTTGTACCTGCCTTTATGCCCTCTTTAAATTTAAACTCTATACCGTTTATGCGGTAAGTTATAAGCGAAATATGTTTTTCCATTTTTTACTCCTTTATTTATTCAATATTTCAAAAAGTTTTTCTTTATAGCCTTTAAGCGACTTTTCTATTATGGATAAAGCCTCTTCTCTGCCGAGCACGGTGTTTACTGCTGTGTTTTTACCTTCCAACTGCTTGTATACGGTGAAAAAGTGTTGCATCTCGTCGAAAACGTGCTTGGGCAAGTCGTTTATGTTTTTATAACAGTTATAGTTGGGGTCGGTAAACGGTATGGCGATTATCTTTTCGTCCTCGCTGCCGTTATCTTCCATAGTTATAACGCCTATAGGATAAACCCTTACCAAAGAGAGGGGCAACAAACTTTCGGAACAAAGCACTAAAACGTCGAGCGGGTCGCCGTCGGCGGCAAGCGTGTGCGGTATAAAACCGTAGTTTGCAGGATAGTGCGTGGAAGTATACAGTATACGGTCGAGAATTAAAAGTCCCGTTTTTTTGTCGAGTTCGTATTTTTGTTTGCTCCCTTTGGGAATTTCTATTACGGCGATAAAATCGTCGGGGGTAATTCTTTTCTTGTCGATATCGTGCCAGATGTTCATTTACAGCCTCGTAACAATTATTTACTATATATTACTATATTACGGTTTTTTTGTCAAATTATCCGATTAAGTATGCCGCGAAAATTATTTAAAATTTTTTTTGAATTTTTGCTTAAAAAAACTTTACATTTTAAATAATTTAGTCTATAATAATAAGGCACTTGCAAGAAAGCGAGCGTATCTGGGTGTAGCGCAGTTTGGTAGCGCGCTTGAATGGGGTTCAAG
>CAVLAV010000076.1:5284-8024 GCA_963660735.1 bacterium | reverse complement strand
GTCTACCGACGGGCCTAATTTTTCGAGCGCGCGACGAAGAATTACGGTTAAAGGAATGGTTATTATCGTAAAAATAAGACCTAACGCGGACAAATACGGATATTCCGCAAAGGACGCCGCTCTGGTTTCTTTCAGCAGATAATAACCTATCGTCTGCACACGATAAGCCGCCCCGTAAGAGAAGAAAGAATAAAGCCCCATATCCGCCGTAAAAAATGCGGCAAGGTTCGTTATAACGAAAGTCGATACGGTGGGATAGACCGAAGGAAACGTAACGTAAATAAACTCCTGAAACGCGTTTGCGCCGTCCAGTTCGCACGCTTCGACAAGCGAATCCGATATACCGTTCATCGTTCCGAGATAGATAAGCACGCTGGAGCCGAACCCGAACCATATATTGTAAAACAGCACCGTCGCGAAAGCCGTTTTTTCGGTATTTAAAAGCGAACCGATTTTTACGCCGAAAACTTTATTTACAAGTTCGGGTATGGCAAAATTCGCAAAATACTTAAACATTATGATAAGCACTATCGAAGAAAGTATCGACGGCAAGAACAGCATTACCTTGAAAAACGAAGCGCACGGTCTTTTCTTATAAATATAGTAAGAAAACACAAGCGAAACGGTTATTCCCACAAGTACGCTTACAAGATAATACACGCACGAATTTTTCAATGCGATAAGCATATTCTCGTCGCTCGTGAGGGCGGTAAACGCGCGTTTGAAATTTTCCCCACCGTTCCAGACGTACCTGCCGAGATTCGTTATCGAATTTATTTCATACCGTTCAAACGCCATTATAACCGAGTTGATATTGACGTAAACGTAAAATATTAAAAATTGCACCACGGGGATGAGTGCGACAAGACAAATAAAAAATATATTTTTCTTGTCGCTCTCCCCTAATTTTTGATGCGAAAATCTCTTTTTCGTAACCATTTTATTTTATATACTGAGCGTATTTCGTACTCCAATCCCTAGAAAGATAACTTGACATCCCGTTAAAATATTCCAAAGCGGTGTACGCCTTATTGTTTTTGAATACCGAGGTCGGATCGGTTCCTTTATCGTTTATATATCGCCTTCCGTTAGTATGCGACGAAACGGTAGCCCTGAAAAGCGCGCTGTCGGAAAGCGGATAAACGACCGTAGTTCCTTCGGCGTTTTTCATATTTATTATCGACTTACAGAGCGTAGTGCAATTTGCAAGCGAATTTTCGTCCATATCGTATTCGAGAGCCTTGGTTGCCGACGTTATGACGGTGAATTCTCTGAGCGACTCGTCGGTGTTGCAATACTTCAGGAAAAGAGTCGCGACTTTTTTCATATCCGCGTTATCTTTAAGATTTGCGTTGATAAAAGAATACGATTGCAAAGTTTCGAGCATAGTTACGCCCTTTCCAACCTTATCGGAGGTTGCCTTCGGGAAAGGTATGAATCTGAAATTCCTATCTTTTTTACCGTATTTCTTGTCTGCGGTATTTTGTTTTTCCATAGCGGTAAACGTAGGAGTCGCTTCGCCTTCCCACCAACAACCGTCTATCAACATTGCAATCGGCTTGCTTCCGACGGACGCCGCCAACGCACTGTTGGATTGCAAGAATCTTTTTTGCGTTTCGAGGTGAGTTCCGCCGTCAAAACTGAACTCCGAATTGTAATATCCGTTATCTACTATTTTTTCTAAAAAATCAAGAGAATAGTAGTATCCCTCCTGCCTGACCGCTTCATAACCGTTCGCATTAGTAATATCTACGCTTTCGAGTTCGACCGTACCGTCGGCAGAAACGGATTTAACTACGTTATCGAGCGTACCGTTAAAAGAATATCCGATTTTGGTATTGGCAGCACCATTTACGTCGGCGGCAAGCGCCTCCGCCATTCTCGTTGCATAGAATTGATAATCGGCCGACCATATAAACGGAATTACGGATCGCTGACTCATCGTAGCCATTAGTTTATAAAAATCCGCGAGCGTCGCCGGCAACCCGTCATCGTAAGTGCCTGACTTCCCGTCGGGACCTTGCGACAAGCCGCTGTCGGTACTCTTTTTTGTAAACGTACCCTCGGCGGACATAAACAATTTCTTCTCGTTAAAAAGATCCTCGTCTATCGTAATGCCGTTGAACCCCGCGTAATGCGGAACCATAAAATACTTACCGCTCCTGTCAAGGTACGTCTTTTGATCCGCGGAAAATTTATCGTAAATACTCTTACTCTCATTCGGAAGAGTTTCTTTAATAGTTTCCGTCAAATCTAACGCATAGCCTTGCGCAATGAATTGATCGTAGTCTATAAGTTCGTTAAAGAACACGTGCGTATCGGAAGAAAGAACGTCCGTACCGAGCAATGCGACGCCGTTATTTTTAGCGTCGTCTATTTCAACATACACGCCGGTTTTCCCATTCTCGAAATGCTCGTCCTTATATTCTTCTTCAAAACGCTTTTTTACCGCTTCCAGCCAATCCGTACCATATCCGCCGCCGTAGTTTGCAACTTTTAAAACCGTTTTACCACTCGTATCAACGGAGTCGTCATTCGGAACGGTTCTTCCGGCGCAAGAACAGCACGCTACCGACAATGCGGCGGCAACTATAAAAGAACATACTTTTTTAAAACTCATATTCTCTCCTTCTTCGACACCTTATTAAAGTTGTCGAAAATTTCATCTTTTCCATATTATAACACGATTTCTCGATTTGGAGTTGCGTATTTTAGTTAAACAAAAAACAAAACAAGTTAT
>CAVLAV010000076.1:0-5274 GCA_963660735.1 bacterium | reverse complement strand
CAAGTTATTTTTAGAGATTCTGTTTCGCTGTCGTTTTTTAATAATAATTTCACCTTTAGATGACATTTTGTTGTTATTTTTAACAATAATTCATCTAGCCTCTTTCAATTTTCCACAACGTGTGTTATAATTTTATCGTAATATTTTAAACAATTCGGTAAGGTACCCATTATGGACGAGCAACAAAAAGATTTCAACCGATTCAAAACTCCCGAAATTGAATTTTGCAATCCCGAAAGCGGAGTTGACTTTCACTGGTGGCACAGAAACAAAACGCCTTTACACACCCATACGTATTACGAGATAGCGGTAATAACTTCCGACAACGTTACTCAAATTTGTAACGATGTAAAGTACTCTATGGAAAAATACGACGTTTTTATTCTCAGACCCGGCGACACGCATATGTTTTTATCGGGGCAAAACGCTTCTCACCTTAATTTCTCGATCGTAACGGCGGAACTGTCTAAAATTTGCGAACTTATAAGCCCGTCGCTGTTTGTCAAAATCAACGAACGCGCGCCTATGAAAATTAAATATACTCCGTTGGAGTTCAATTACTGCTTGTTTCTGACGAATCAAATAAACTTACAAAAAGACGCCAAGTGCAACGAATCGAACGCCGCATTGATAAAATGTATCATTACCAATATAATGCTCGCTTTTAACCGTTTTATAGAAATCAAGATAACGAATACGACGTCTATGCCCGATTGGCTGGTTACTTTTTTAGATAAATTAAATTCGCCCGAGGTATTTAATCAACCGCTGGAACAACTGTACAAACTTGCTCCGTATTCGCAAACTATGCTTAATATCCATTTTAAGCAGTACGTCGGTTCAACCCTTATCTCTTACGTTAAAAAGCTTAAAATGGATTACGCTATGCAACTTTTATCTCACAGCAACTACTCCATTTTACAAATAGCCCTGAAAATCAATTATACCGCAAGCCACTTCACTCACGAGTTTTCCAAAGAAAACGGTATATCCCCCGCAGAATACCGCGATAAACTGAATAAAAAATAAAAGAACGACTGCCGATATATTTACGGCAGTCGTTCTTTTTGTAATTTTACCGTTTAACGTTAAGCCATACGGAGATTCTGTTACGCTTTTCATTCCAACGTTTTCCGCAAGAAGCATAATCGGTCAACAACACGTCGCCCGTTTTAGTTTTAAGCGCAAATCTGACTTCTTCGCCTCGTTTGGCGGCAAGCCTTTTATATACGATTTTTCCGTCGTCGTAAATCGGCGTAAACGGAGTCGCGATGTCTCCGTTTTCTTTTCCCTCGTCGCGCGCCAAAGTAATCGCCCCGAAAGTAAACGCCGTTTTACCGTTTAACTCCACCGCTTTAATCTCGGCAGGGGTTTTAACTATTATTTCATCCTCGTCGTTCCATATTCTGTCTATAACGTTATAACCGCAACCGACGGTATGATTTTCTCCGTTTATCGTTACGGTACTTTGCTCACTCCACGACGGAATTCTTAAAGACAAAGCAAGCCGAACGCTTTGACTCGTCTTTACCTTTATGAGACATTCTCCGTCCACAACGTAATCTTTCATTATCTCAAACCCAACGGGAATTCCCTGAGGAGTTTCTACCGAAATCGCACCTTCGTGATAATAGTTAAATACGAATCCGTCATCCGTTCTCATTACGGAATCGAGAGGGAACAACCCCGTTCCCGCCGAACCGATGCAAGCACAACACCCGTAATAACTGCCGTCCTTGAATTTTCTAAACCCGCCTATTCCTATACCGCGCGGCTGAAATACGAGCGGACTGTAACTATCAAACGTTACGCCTTGTAACAACCTGTCCTCTTCGCGGCAATATTGCTTTTCGTTAAAGATATTTAAACTACCGTAAAGCGCATTATACGCCGACTTTTCAATTGCGTCTGCATATCTCGCGTTTCCCGTCAATCGCAGCAACCTGTCAAGCAATCTCATCCAGGTAACGGTTACGCAAGTTTCCTGCATAATCGTTTTATCGGGGACTTCATCGGCTTGCTTTACGGAAGAATTGTCGAATAATTCGTGGGTACACCCGGCAGAACCTATTATCGTAATATCGCTTTTTTCCACGGCGGAAACAAAATTCGTAACCGCTTTAAAATAGCGTTCCTCACCCGTAACTTCGTAATAGGCAAGCGCGCCTTCGAAAAAGGACATCATTTCGTAAGCCTTTACTTCGGGATATTCGAAGGGCATTTTTTCGCCTTTAAGCGCCAAGTCTATTAAATTGCCGCCCTTACAGCCACCCTTAGATAAGATATACCGCGCAAAGGCAAGGTACTTACTTTCGCCGGTTATTTTATACGTTTCGACAATCGGTTCCAAAATACTGCTCGAATTAAGGCCTCCGTACCACGCCGAAGTGTCGAGTATGGAAACCTGTCCCTCTCCGTCGCCTATTTTTTCAATCAAATAATCCACGTGGCGAGCAATAGCAGATATAATTTCAGTTTTAAACTTGTCGTCGCGGCAAATTCCGTAAAAATACAGACAACCAACGATAACGTATTTTCTGACCCAAAGATCCCAACCGTTAAATTCCTTATCCTTCGGATAAGTGGTTATTCTGCCGTCGATGTCCTGCGTTTTTATTAAATTTTTAACCGTTTCGGCAAGAATTTCGTATAGTTCTTCATCGGGGCGATACTTATACGTTAAACACGCGCCTCGCATCATTTTTCCGAAATACTCACCTCGCCATCCGTTATCGGTGGCATCCGCGCGGGTTTTGAATACGTTTATGAACTTACCCCAAAGTTCTTTGTTCTTCAGTTGGTTTTCGGTTACGAATTTCGAATAATCGTCTATCCTTCCCGAAAAATTTTCCGCACCGTTTTTTAAAAATCGAAATTTAGTTTTTACCATTACTCTCTCCTAAAGCGCGCCCCGAAAAACGAGTCGCGCTTTACTATCCCCGTCGTTGATTTTTTTGCAACGAAATTTTTACGCTTCCGACCAGACGCTCGCTCCGTCGATATAAAACATACAATCGCTCGACGAACCGGATTCAAAGACGAACAACTGAAAGCCGCTCACTTTACCGTTCGTAGTGAATTTATCCGCAGACACCTCTATATCGTACCACTTATTTGTAGGGACGGAAAACTCTTCGTAGTTTCCCTCCACAGTCGTTTCTTCATAGTTATAAAGTCTGATTTTTATTGATTCTTCACCGTTATCCTTAAAATATACTCTCACAACTATATTAGAAACTTTATCTGCCTCGAAATCTGTACCAAAACCCAACTTCGCGCCTCTATACTGCAACCACGTATTGTCGTAGGCATTCTGCGAGCCGTTTGAAACTATAGCACTCCCGTATGCTCCTTCGGGCAAACTATCGTTACTCGTCAGATATCCTGTAAACGTACTCCACCGCCACTCTTCAAAGGGGTTCACACCTTGTAACTTTATTTCTTCGTGTTTCAGTTCCGTCGCGTCGTAATCGGTTTTCGTTTCAAATACAGTGGCGGTCACGGTGGCTCCGTCGATAAAAATTTTTGATTGAGCCGTCGTTTCTCCGAAAATCGCAAACTGGAAACCTTCGAGTTTACCCTCGGTGTTTAAGAATTTCTTGACATCTACTTCCCAGTCGTACCATTTATTGGTTTCAAGATCAATCGCTTCGTAGTCCGCCTCCGTCGCATCGTTGCCTGCATGTTTATTGAAATCGTAATTGAAAAGTCTTAACGCAACCTTCGCGTTGCCGCTGTCCTGCATATAAACTCTTACTGTAAGCGTTGCTGCGTTACTTATTGCCGATTTAAAACCTAAACGAGCCGTTCTATAGTTCAAACGGTTGGTTCCGTCGTCCATAGAATATATACAGTATCCCGTGTAACCCTCAGGACAAGTAGCCGAATCGTTGCTTTTTAAATACTGATTCGGAGTATGCCACGTCCACTCGTTAAACGTCGGTACGCCGGTTACAACGGGCGCGCTTTCAACAAAGCCGTCAGCATCGTAAACGATATTCTTAATTCTCGACGCAACGATAAGCGTCGACGTAAGTTCAGCACCTTCTATAACCTGACCGTTTCTTTGAAATTTAACGGTCAACGTGTAAGTTCCGATTTGCGTCACCGCACTACCCTGTTCGACCTCAGTACCGTTAAGATAGTAAATCGGGGTCACGTTATTCTGATAAGTCCCCCCTTTTTTGCTCGCCTCGGGAAGTTTATCGTTAACGGTTATGATCAACTTTTCCTGTAATTCGTACGCGGGTGCCGCGGTATCGGTCACCGTAACATTCCATTCGATAATCGTGTTATCGGTGCCGGTAACGGTATACAGATGATTCCCCTCTCCAATTGCAGCAATATAGGTCGCACTCAAAGAAAGTTTGGTGTTATTCTCCGTAAGCGTGTAATCTGAGGCGGAAAGTTCGGTTCCGTTCAGCGTTATTTTGTTAAAGTTCTTGTCCCCCAAATCAAGAGTTGCCGAAGGATCGACAAGATCCGTCGTAACGCTCACGACGGCTGAGGTGTTCCATTTTTCATAAAGCGCCGCTAACGAGCAATCGCCTTTATCTCCGTTACTTTCTCTTACGAGCGAAAGTCCCGTTTCCGAAACGTCGGCTTTAAAGATACTAATATAGTTAGCTTTTTCTTCCGACGTCAAGCTAGCCGAATAAAGTTCTATCAACAGGTATATCGGAGAAATTCTTTCGCCGACGATATGTTTATGATATAATGCGTACGCTTGGGGATTTTCGGCTTTAAGGCTTTCTATTTGAGTAAGAGCCTCGTTGCAATAACCTATCCATTTCACAAGTTGATCCTTACTCCAGTATTGAGCGTTTAAAGGATCTACCTGGCACGACCCCGTAACTTTAAGTCCGGAGTTTTTCGAATACTGCTCGTTGAGTTCGTCATAAAAAGTTCTCATCTTGCTACTCGCCGCCCCGAAATATCCGTCAAAGAACTTATCTGTAAGAGCGGAAACGTCCGCCTGAGTATTCCAACCAAGTTTTGAGGCGAGATAGGCTTTAAGATTAGAAAAACCCGTCGCAAAGGAGTTGTTCCACTGCCCTTGTTCGAAGATATAATCCGCTCCGACCTCTTGAGCGTAACCGTAGTATGCATTCATTGCGTCTACGCTCATATATGGCGCAAGATAATAATAGAAATTCGTGGTGTAATACCAAAGATACAGACCGCTCGTTTTTTCCTTCCATGCGTTCATTTCCGCGTACGAGTCGGAGTTTACCGAATCGTTCGGCTTGCTTGTGAAATCAAAGTCTATAGGCG
>CAVLAV010000075.1:0-8038 GCA_963660735.1 bacterium | reverse complement strand
ACATAGTAAAGAACGCCGCCGCCGCGAAAAACGCCGCGTAGTAAAACAAGGGGCGCATACTGCCCACAAGGTCCATTAACAATCCCGAAAGTATGGGCGTAACTATTTGCGCCGCCATACTCGCCGTGTAATAATACCCCGTAAACTTGCCCACGTTTGCGCCGCTTGCAAGTTCCACGACCATCGGGAAGGAGTTTACGTTTATCGTTGCCCAACCTATACCCGCAAGCGCGAACAAAACATCGAGTACGATTACCGACGAGGACGCGTTCATAAATATCGCGCCGCCGAAAGCAACCGTAAGCATTACCACGCCCGCCAAAATGCTCTTTTTTCTGCCTATCTTTTGCGCAAGCATACCTACGGGTACGTAAGAAATTATAGCCGCCGCCTGCGCTATAAGCAAAGTGGTGTTATAATCTTTATGCAGATAGTTGGTTGCGTAAAGCGAATATTTGGAAGTAACGGCGTTATAGCCTATGTACCAAAGCGCGACCGAGCAAAGTATTAAAATAAGACTTTTAAGTTCGGGGCGAGTGAGTTTCCTGTTGCCCTCGTCCTGCTTTTCTTCCTCGGCGGTTTCCAAGCCGTATTTAACGGTGTCGGCGTGCATTTCGTCTACCCACTTCGGCTCGCGCACCTTTAAAATAAACGCGAGCAGTCCGAGTATCATAAGCGCGCACACCGCGCCGATAAACGGCGTATAACTCATAAGTTGGTTAAAGGTTTTACCCGTTTTGAACACTATGCCGAGTACGAGTACGAGCATACCGCCCGCCGTACCCATTAAGTTGATTATTGCGTTTGCCTGCGAACGCAAAGGTTTGACGGTTACGTCGGGCATAAGCGCGACGGCGGGCGAACGGAAAGTCGCCATAGCGATAAGCGTAAGCAACAACAGCGCGCCGAAACATATAAACGGCACGGGATTTTCGGTGGTCTTTTCCCACGCGTATTTGCTGACGGCGGGCGTTACGAGGTTTGTATAGGCGTTTTTCAACGTCGATTTATCCGTAATTTCCTCGCCGCCGCTTTTATAAATCGTCTTACCGTCCGACTTAACGGCCGTTACGGGTCTGTATACGCCGTTTTCATAAGCGTAGACTGTTTCGGGCGAGGTATGGTCGGACAAATAATCCGCGTTAATCGACTTATACCACTCCTTTACCGCGGTTTTTTGTTCATCGGTCAACTCGTCGTAATTTTTGTTATAATTGACTTGCGCGGCGTAATCTTTTATAGTGAATTTTTCGGGCGCGTCTTTGTTTATTATCGCGCTGTATTCCGCAGAGGAAATTTCGTAATTCTTATCGAAAAGTTGTTCCTGAAAAGTAGTCGAATCGGCGCTGCTTTTTACCCTTGCGAGTTGCGCGTTATCTGCAAACGAAAGGCAAAAGAACGAACAAGCCGCAACTATCGTGCCGAGCACTATGTAAGGCGTTCTGCGACCGAATTTTGTTTTGGTCTTATCCGAAAGCGCGCCGAACAAAGGCAACATAAACAACGCTATTATATTGTCGAGCGACATTATTACGCCCGAAAGCGTTTGATTTAAACCGAATTTGTTTACGAGCATCATAGGCACGATGCTGTCGTAAGCCTGCCAGAACGCGCAAATCAAAAAGAACGCGAAACCGACGAACAAAGTCTTTTTATAATTGAGTTTCATAACTTATCGTTTTCCCCTTGCGATTATTTTTGTTTTAAATAAAGCAGTCTGTGGCAGGATTCGCACTCTACTACCGTCCCGCTTTTAAGCGTTTTAAAGTCGGCGTCGGGCAAGCCTTTGCCGCACTTGCAGTACACGCCGCCGCCGAGTACGATAGCCTCGTTAAGCACGGGGAAAATTTTATCTTTTCGCCGCTCCTTATAGGTCGCCATAACGTCGGCGGGAATATCCTTTTCGAGTTTTTTAAGTTTAGCCTTAACGCCGTCCATAGCGTCCTTTTTGGACTCTTTAAGCGCGGCGTATTTAGGCGAATATTCGTCGTATTGCGCGCGTGCCGTCTTGGTGTCGCTACGCAGTTTGGAATACTCTTTAAGCACGGCGGTTATCTCTTTGGCGACCTTATCTATCGCCGCCGAAAGCGAGGTTATCTCGCTTGCCAGAGCCTGCGCCTTTTTCTTGATGTAGTTGAGTTGCTCCAAATCGTCGCCGACTTCGAGTCCCTCGTAACCTTTAATCTCGTCCGCAAGTTTTTCGTACACCTTGGACGCGCCCGCAAACTGCGATGCGAGTTCTTCCGCGCGCTTGTCGAGCGAGGAAAGATTTTCGTTTACGCCCTTTAAAAAGGCTTGCGCCGCGTAAGTTTTTCTGCGCTCGTCGCTTTTGGCAATCTCGTTTTCGATCTCTTTGAGTTCGGCGTCAACCTTTTGGTATTCGAGTAATTTCTCTATCATATCTTGCTCCTTTTTCCATTACGACAGTTTTTCGTCGCGATAGAAATAAATATTTTCGTTTTTTAAGCGTTCCGCCGCAAAGCGGAAAAATTTTTCAAAACCGTAAATTTCGGTATCGTAATGCGTACACGAAAGCACGCAAAGTCCGTTTTCCAAAGCGGAAAGCAATACGTGGTGGGGTATATCCGCCGACACGACGACTTCCGCACCGTTTTCCACGGCGAAATTTACTGCGTTTTCGTCAAGTCCCGCCCCGCAAAACGAGGCGATTTTAGTAATTTTACGGTCTTTATCGCCGTAAATCCATACTTTATCCGTGTTAAAAGTCTTTTTATACTTTTCGGCAAGTTGCTCCGTCGTTACTACGCCGATTGCGGACAAGCGACCGTAACCTTCGTTTTTGCCGAGCGGTTCGGAAATTTTTATAACCTTACCGCCGAGCCCTTCGGCTAAATAATAATCTATACCCTTTTCCGCACAATCGAGGTTTAAGTGCATAGATATTACCGCCATATTATTTTTTGCGGCAAGCCGCAGCGGCGAATTTTCGCCCAAGTTTTTTACGGGGCGATATATTGCGGGGTGATGAGTTACTATTAAATTGCAATTTTTTTCTTTTGCAAACTCAACCGCCCCTACGGTTAAATCGAGCGCGAAGGCGATATTTTTTATTTCGCCGTCGTTTGCGAGAATTATTCCGCTGTTGTCGTAACCGTTTTCCGCTTTGACTATCTCGTCCGAGAGTTTAAGCGGCGCGTATTTTTCGAGCGCGGCGAAAATTTCTTTATAATTCATCGAGTATCTCCGTGTATTTCTTTATTCGCTCGTCTATTTCCGTTACGTTTACGGCTTTTTCGCGGGCGAAAGTGAGTTCGGCGCGTTTTTTTAAAAGATATTCTTTAAAATCCGCGTTTTTAAACTTTAAATTATCCCTGCCGAAAGTAAGTTCGTCAGCGGTATATCCGCCATCCTCGCCCTTTTCGGCTACGATAAGATCGTAAAACTTTCCGTCTTTAAAAGTGTAGTCTTTTAAAATTTTATATCCGCCGTTTAAAAGCGTCAGTCTTACTTTGTCGGCGTTTTTCATCGGTTGTAAAACGAGCGTTTGCGGCAGTTCGTCCGCCGAGGAAATTATATCGCATATAACCTCGCCGCCCATACCCGCTATAAGCGCGACCTGCGCGCCGCGGACTTTTTCAAAGCCGTTTGAAACGACCGCCGTAAATTTACCCGAATAATTTTCGGAAAGCAGGCTAATCGCTTTATCGAGGCATTTTTGAGATATATCCGATATAATCGCCCGTCCGCATTTGCCGCTTTTCAGCATTGCCTCGGCTATATAGCCGTGGTCGCAGCCTATATCGGCAAAAGTTTCGCAACGGGGCAACTCGCCGAATATTTTTTTAAGCCTTTCCGTCATCAATCTATAAACTCTTTGAGTTTTTTGCTCCTCGACGGGTGGCGGAGTTTTCTTAAAGCCTTTGCCTCTATCTGACGAATTCTTTCACGGGTAACGTTAAACTCCTTGCCTACCTCTTCGAGCGTTCTCGGTTTGCCGTCGTCAATGCCGTAGCGCAAACGCAAAACTTTTTCCTCGCGCGGGGTAAGCGTATCGAGTACGTGTATAAGTTGCTCTTTTAAAAGCGACGACGCCACGGCGTCGGTCGGCGCGGGGGCTTGTTCGTCCTCTATAAAGTCACCGAGGTGGCTGTCCTCTTCCTCGCCTATGGGCGTTTCGAGCGAAACGGGGTCTTGCGAAATCTTCTGAATTTCCACCACCCTTTGTTCGGGTATGCCCATTTCCTTGGCGATCTCTTCGGGTGTGGGTTCTCTGCCGAATTCCTGCATAAGTTGGCGTTGAACGCGCAAAACCTTGTTTATGGTTTCCACCATATGCACGGGTATTCTTATAGTGCGCGCCTGGTCGGCTATGGCGCGGGTTATCGCCTGACGAATCCACCAGGTGGCGTAGGTCGAGAATTTGAAACCTTTTTGATAGTCGAATTTTTCAACCGCCTTCATAAGTCCCAGATTGCCTTCCTGAATAAGGTCGAGAAACTGCATTCCCCTGCCCACGTATCTCTTGGCTATGGACACCACGAGCCTTAAATTCGCAATGGAAAGTTCGCGCTTGGCGTCCTCGTCGCCGTCCATCATCTGCCGTGCGAGTTCTATCTCGTCGTCGGCGGACAACAGCGGCACTTTGCCTATGTCTTTAAGGTACATCTTTACGGGGTCGTCCATACTTATTTCTTTTAAAAGTTGGTCGTAAAGTTCCTTATCCTTTTCGTAATCGTCGATAATCTTTATGCCGTTGGTTTCGAGAGTTTTATATATCTCTTCCATTTGCGACGGGTCGAGATCTATCTTTTCGAGTTTGTCGCAAAGCGTATCCGAGCCGATACTGCCCTTGGGCTTATATTCGGTTACGAAATCGTTTTTCAGTTGTTGTAATTGTTCTTCGGTAATGCTCATATTTTAATGTTTTATCCTCCGCAGGCGCTCAAAGCGACGCAAGTTTAGTCGTTATAACGGCTATCGCCGATACTATTTCTTTACGCTTTTCAACGTCGGTTTCGGCGGCGTATACGGCGTTAAGTTCTTTAAGTTCTTTGTCAAGTGCGTATTTTTTTACAGCGGTTACGCAATCGCTGAAATATTTTTTCTCGGTAGGCGTGCCGAAAACCCTGTCCCCGCAGGAAAGCACGGCGTTATACCCCGCAAGTTCCTCGTCCGTAAATGACTTGGATATAGCCGACGGGAATATTTCCTTGCCCTCGTCGCGCAAAGACTGCACTATATCGGCTATTTTTATGCGCAACGGGTCGGTAAACGACAACTTGTCCAGGTTGACGAGCGCGGCGTAACTCTTTGAAAAGAGCGCGGCGCAAAGTATAAACTTTTCGGCGTCGGCAAGTCCGTCTTTCTTTTCGGGCGGCAAGTTTTCCTTGCGGCGTTGTTCTTCCTTTTGCTCGGTCTTTTCTTCCGCTTCCTCGGTTTCCTCCGCGGTGCGCTCGGCGTCGCGTTGCAAAGCCGCGTAGGTCGTACCCGTAACCGTGCTTAACTTACGCAAAAGTTCTTCCCGCAGACTTTCCGATTTTTCGGTCGATATTATCTTTATCGCCTCGGCGGTGTATTTGCGTCTTGACGAAATATCGTTTAAGTCGTAGTCCTTTTTAAGATTGTCGAGTTTAAAGTCGATAAGCGGAACTGCGTTTTTAAGCATCTCGCCGTAAGCGTTTGCGCCCATACGCTTTATAACGTCGTCGGGGTCAAGCCCCTCGGGCAACCTGACTACTTTTACTTCGAGTCCTTCGTTACGCAAAATTTCAAGTCCGCGAATGGTCGCTTTCTGCCCCGCGCCGTCGCCGTCGTAACTTATAAGCACGGTGTTTACGTACCGCTTGAGTATGCGCGCCTGTTCCACGGTGAGCGACGTTCCCATAGACGCGACTACGTTTTTAAAACCGCCGCCGTATACGGATATGGTGTCCATATACCCTTCCACCATAATCACTTCGCTTAAATTGCCTTTTGCGCGCTCCTTTTTAAGGTTGTTAATATTGTATAAAGTTCTGTTCTTTATAAATATTTCCGTTTCCTTGGTGTTCTTATACTTGGCGAACTCTGGTTTCTTTTCCAAAAGCCTGCCGCCGAACGCTATTACGCTACCCAGATTGTTGATTATGGGAACAATAAGCCTGCCCGTAAGCGCGTCGTAAGTAAAAGTTTTGCCCTTGTCGTTGGTCTTGCGCTGACATACGCCGCACTCCACCATTTCGTCGTCTTTAAAGCCTTTGTAGTGGAGATGTTCCACGAGTGAAAACATATCCGTAGACGCGCCCAACCCGAACGCCGTAGCCGTTTTCGAGTCCACGCCGCGCTCGGCAAGGTATTTGCGATGAACTTCGGCTTTGGGGCTACGCAGATTATGCACGTAGTACAGCGCGGCGGTCTTTATAAGCGACAACATCCGCTCGCGCTTGGAGCGTTCCTTGGAAATTTCCTTATAGTTGCGCTCGTCGTCGGGCAATTTCAACCCCGCGCGGTCGGCAAGATATTTGACCGCGCTCGGATAATCGAGGTTTTCCATAATCATAATAAAAGTGATTACGTCGCCGCCCCTGCCGCAACCGAAACATTTAAAAAACTGCCCCGCCTCGTTTACCGTAAACGAGGGCGTTTTTTCGGAATGTCCCGGTAAGGGGCAACACGCCCAGTGGTTGATATTTCCGCGCTTTTTTAATACGCAGTATTTGCCCACCACCTCGGTTATTTCGTTTTTCGCCTTTAATTCGGTTATGAATTTTTCGTCGAAAGCCATAGTTTTATCTCATCAAAAAGTTTTTAGGTACGAAAATATTTTCAAACGCGTAAACGGCGTATCTGTCCGTCATACTCGAAATATAATCGGAAACCACCGTATCCTCGTCCGCGCCGTTTAATTCCGAACGGTAAAAATCGGGCAACTTGTCGAGATTTTTCTTGAAATAATCGTAAGTTACCTCTATCATCGCAAACGCCCTGCCCTCCTCGTCGCGCGCGGCGGGCGAAACGTATACCTCGTCGAACATAAATTTGCGCAATTCCTCGGTGGCAAGTTTTACTTGCTCTCCCAAAATAACGTCGTTTTTGCCGACGGAACTTTCGTAAACCGAAGTAATCATAGTGTTTATGCGCTCGCGATTAGTCTTGCCGAGCAATTTTTTAGTATTTTCGGGCAAATCGTCCTCGGTTATTATGCCCGCGCGAACGGCGTCGTCTATATCGTGATTGAGATAGGCTATTCTGTCCGAAAGCGATACTATTTTACCCTCCAAAGTATGCGGAGTGCCCGTCTTTTTATGTTGAAGTATGCCGTCGCGGACTTCGTAAGTAAGGTTAAGCCCCTCGCCGTCGTTTTCGAGAAAATCGACTACTCGCAGCGACTGCTCGTTATGTTTAAACCCGTGCGGATTGAGTTTGTCCAAAGCGCGCTCGCCCGAATGTCCGAAAGGAGTATGCCCCAAATCGTGTCCGAGCGCGATAGCCTCCGCCAAGTCCTCGTTTAAGTTAAGACTGCGCGACAAAGACCGCGCAACTTGCGCCACGTCGAGCGTGTGAGTAAGACGGGTCATATAATGGTCGCCCTCGGGCGAAAAAAAGACTTGCGTTTTGTTTTTAAGCCGACGGAACGCCTTGGAATAAATTATTCTGTCGCGGTCGCGTTGATACTCCGTCCGCATAGGGCAAGGTTCTTCGGCTTTTTGCCTGCCTTTGGTCTTATCCGAAAAGGCGGCGTAAGGCGAAAAAAACTGCTTTTCTTTTAAAAACGTAATTTCTTTCATAAAAAACCTTCCGCAAATTTTCTTACGCAATATTATACTCCGAAAAATTCTGAAAACCCTTTATTTTTTTAAAAAAAATTTATTTTTAATCAAAATAAAAAACGCGCCGAGAGTTTTCCCCCTCGCGCGTGTGATTTTAATTAGTTTTTTACCCAACTTACGTAAGCGCTATCGTAAACGCCACGATATAAACAAGTCCCCATATAACGAGGGTTATTATACCTATAACCAAACCCGCAACGGCAAGTCCGTTGCATTACCGCAGTTCCCATAGGGAATTTCAGGTAAAGGCGCAAGGTTCAGAGCCAGGC
>CAVLAV010000074.1:0-8113 GCA_963660735.1 bacterium | reverse complement strand
CCTTGAAAAAATCCCCGACGGGGAAGTTATATTAAAGTGCCTTAAAATAAAGGCGAAGTTCGTAGGCAAAGACGAATTCGATTGCGGCAAGCGCAAAATTTTAAATTTGGGGCATACGGCGGCGCACGCCTACGAGGCGGCAAGCGGGTTTACTTTGCCTCACGGCGAGGCGGTTGCACGCGGACTGTATAAAATAATAAAAGTATCACAAAAATACTACGGTTTTTCCGACGAAAAAGCCGAAAGTATGCGCGACTTGCTGCGCGCGGCGGGTTTTGACGAACAATACGATTGCGACCTGCCGCACGCTCCGCTTAATAAGGACAAAAAGTCCTGCGACGGGAATATAGACCTCGTTTTGCTTAAAGATATAGGCGAGCCGAGGATAGTTAATATGAGTATAAAACAAGCCGAGGAAGCGTTTGAATGGTAGTAGAAATTTCTCCGTTTAACGCAAACGGAACGATTTTTGCGCCGCCGAGCAAGTCGGCGGCGCAAAGATACCTTATATGCGCCGCGCTTTGCAGGGGTAAAACGATAATAAAAAACGTAGGTAATGCGGACGACGTAAAAGTTACCGCAAACTGCCTTACCGCGCTCGGCGCAAAAATAAATTTTACGGGTGGCGACGCGGAAGTTACGGGCGTTTCGGGCGGCGAAAAAACCGTAAAACTCGATTTTAACGAGAGCGGTTTTGCCGCTCGGGTTATTTTGCCCGTCGCCTGCGCGATAGGCGCAAGCGGCGAATATTCCGTCGGCGGAAAGTTGGGCGAAAGACTTTTGAAAACGGATTTTTCCGCGTTGAAAAAAGGCGGCGCGACTATAACGAAGAATAGTTTCGGCGGCAGACTTACCGCAGGGGAATATACCGTAAACAGGGCGGACGGCTCGCAACTCGTCAGCGGACTTTTAATCGCGCTCGCCAGGTTAAACGGCGTAAGCAAAATTAAACTTATCGGCGAAAGCGTAAGCGAGGGGTATATCTCGCTCACACTTTCCGCGCTTGAAAAGTTCGGCGTAAAAACCCGTTTTGCGGGCGACGAAATAACCGTCTACGGCGGCACTTATAAAAGTCCGAATATTATCGCGGCAGATGGCGATTTTTCGGCGGCGGCTAACTTTCTCGCACTCGGTGCGATACGCGGCAAAATCACCGTCCGCGGACTGAATAAAGACGATAAACAACCCGATAAGGCGATTATCGGTATTTTAAAAGATTTCGGAGCGAATATAAGCGTTGGCGAAGATTGCGTTACGACGGAAAAGAGCCGATTAAAAGGCGCGGAATTTTCCTGTAAAAATAACCCCGATCTTGCGCCGATCGTTGCGGTGCTCGGGGCGTATGCAAACGGCGAAACGATTATAAAAGACGCGGACAGACTGAAAAACAAAGAGAGCGACCGACTTGCCGCAATAATTAAAATGCTCGGCGTTGCGGGGATAGAAACTCGGTTAAATGGCGATACGCTTATAATAACGGGCGGAAAGCCGCGCGGCGGCGCGTTCGCCGCCGCGCGCGACCACAGAATAGTTATGGCGGAGGTCGTTTTAGCCTCGGCGGCGCAGGGCAAAAGCGTTATAGAGCACGCCGAAAGCGTGAGCAAATCTTATCCCGAATTTTTCGGGGCGTTAAAAGCGGCAGGGGGTGAAAGTTACGAGCAAATACGAGGGTAAAAAAATCAAAATAGAAATAAGCGGTTCGTCGCACGGTAAGGAGATAGTCGTTACCGCAAGCGGACTTAAAGGCTTTGCCTTTGATAACGCCGCGGTTTTGTCCGCGCTTAACAGGCGTTCGGCAAAAAACGCCGTGGGCGCGACCGAAAGAGTCGAGAGCGATATTCCGCATTATTTATCGGGCGTTAAAAACGGCAAAATAACGGGCAAACTGAAAATTTCGTTTGCCAACGGAAAGCAAAATTCAAGCGAGTACGCAAAACTGTACGGCTTGCCTCGCCCGTCCCACGCGGATATAGGCAGGTATTTTAAAAACGGCGAACTCGATTTTACGGGCGGCGGCGAATATTCGGGCAGACTTACGGTTGCCTTGTGCGCCGTGGGGGCGATAGCCGCGGATATCTTAAAGACGAATTACGGTTGCGAGATTAGCGCAAAACTCGTTGCGGCGGGCAACGCCTGCGGCGACGAAAACGCGATGAACGCCGAAATATCCTCTGCCAAAGCCGAGGGCGACTCGGTGGGCGGCAGGGTAGACTGCATTATTAAAAATTGCCCAAAGGGTTTGGGCGGCAGTTTGTTCGACGGTATCGACGGAAAAATCGCGGGGCTAGTTTACGCCGTGCCTGCGGTGCGCGGAGTGGAATTCGGCAAAGGCTTTGCGCTTTGCGGTATGCGCGGCAGTGCGGCTAACGACGGTATGCGCTACGACGGCGAGAAAATATCGTTTGAGAAAAACGACGAGGGCGGGGTTTTCGGCGGCATAACCTGCGGCGACGAAATAACTTTTTCGGTTGCGTTTAAACCCACGCCGTCTATCGGTAAAACGCAGAATACGGTAAATTTACTCACGGGCGAAAACGCGGAAATAAGCGTTTTCGGCAGGCACGACGCGTGCGTTGCAAGGCGAGTCGCGCCTGTTATAGAGGGCGTTGCGGCGATAGCCGTTTTAGACGAGATTTTGTATGAAAGAGATAGAGAAGTTAAGAAAAGAGGTTGACGAGGCGGACGACGAACTCGTTTCGGCGTTTTTAAAAAGACTTGCCGTTACGGACAAAATCGGCGAGGTAAAACGCGCGCTCGGCGTGTGCGTGGAAGATTTTTCACGCGAAAAAATCGTACTCGAAAGGCTTTTAAACGGTAAAACCGAGAGCCAAAAAGAGGCGATAACCGACTTATACGCCGCCATTTTTAAAATAAGCAAGCAAAGGCAGGCAAAAGATGAGCGATAAATATTATTTGCTCGGCGAAAAGTTAAAGCATAGTTATTCGTCGCTTATACACAGGCGGCGCGGGTACGATTACGAGTTGAAGGAACTGCCTTTAAATAAACTCGGCGAGTTTATACTCGCGAAAAATTATAAGGGACTTAACGTAACCGTTCCGTATAAAACCGAGGTTATAAAATACCTCGACGAGGTTGAAAATTTAGCCGCAAAAACAGGCGCGGTAAATACGGTGGTAAATAAGGGCGGCAAACTTTACGGCTACAATACGGACGTTTTCGGTCTTGCCTATACTTTTAAAAAAGCGGATATTCACGCTCAAAATAAAAGCGTTTTAATTCTCGGCAGCGGAGGAGCGGCTAAAACCGCGCGCGTCTTTTTATCCGAACTCGGCGCGGCGAAAATCACTATCGTCAGCCGCACGGGCGAGGTGAATTACCAAAACTGCTATTCGCTTGCCGCCGATACGCAAATAGTTGTAAACTGCACGCCCGTAGGCACTTATCCGTTCGATGAAAATCGCCCCGTGGATTTGTCGCGCTTTCCCAACCTTTCTGCGGTGGTTGACCTGACTTATAACCCCTCCCGCACGGAACTTATTTTGCAAGCCGAAAGCCTCGGCGTTCGCGCCGTAAACGGACTTTATATGCTCGTGGCGCAAGCCTTCGACAGCGAGAACCTTTTCGACGGGCGCGAAGTTAAAGAAACCGAGATAGACTCGGAAGTAAACCGTATTCGGCGCGAAACCGATAATATTATTCTCGTGGGCGCGTCGGGCGCGGGCAAGAGTACCGTGGGCAAAATTCTCGGCTTGTATACGGGTAGAGAAGTTGTCGATACGGACGACTGCATACAAAGGAATTATAAACTTTCGCCCGAGGATATCATAACGAGGTACGGCGAAGATTATTTCAGGCAGATAGAGGAACTCGCCGTGAACGACGCCTGTCAAAGGCGCGGCGTGATAATAGTAGCGGGCGGAGGCGCGGTTACGGTAGAAAAAAACTGCCGCGCTATGCGGCGTTGCGGCAAGGTTATATGGCTTGACCGTAACGCCGACGAACTCACCGACGAGCATAGACCCGTAGCAAAACGCGTCGGCGTAAAAAAGTTGTACGAAATGCGTAAACCCTTGTATAGCGCGGTTTGCGATATAAAAGTGCGGAACGATAATCCCGAAAATTGTGCAAAGGAGATATTAAAACTTATATGAAATTGCTTGTGTTAAACGGCGCTAATCTCAATATGCTCGGCGTAAGAGAACCCGAAATTTACGGTAATTCCGCTTATAAAGATTTAGTCGGGTTTATAAAAAAACACGCCGCCGCAAAAGGCGTAAAAGTAAAGATAAAGCAAAGCAATCACGAGGGAAAGTTGGTGGATATTATTCAGTGCGCGTATAAAAATTACGACGGAATAATAATAAACGCGGGCGCATATACTCATACGAGTATTGCCTTGCTTGACGCGTTGAAAGCCGTCAATTTGCCTACGGTAGAAGTGCATTTAAGCGATATAAATTCGCGCGAAGAATTCAGAAAATTCAGTTTTATAAGTCTGTACGCTCAAAAAACGATAGTCGGCAGAGGTTTTCACGGTTATGCCGAGGCGATAGATTATTTAGTGCAAAATTTGTAATTTCGGTTATAAAATTTATCGTTTTACGCGTTTTTTGACTTTTTGTTAGTATACAATGGACTTGCCAGTAAACGGTGAGCCCATTTTTTTATTGCTCGCAAATAGGTTTACCTTAACTGGTAAGCCTATTTTTTTTATATTCAAAACGAGGAGGTACGATATGGCAACGAAGAACACGAAGAAAATGCGCGGCGACAAGATTCAAATCGGCGTATGGATAAACAAGGAAACTTACGCAACCGCAACGGCAATCGCAAAAGCGCAAGAATTGACGTTCAGCGACATTCTAAGAATCGCGCTTAAAGAGTATATCGCAAATCACAACGATTAAAAAACGGAGGCAATCGAAATGAACACTCAGACGGTAAGGCAAACAGATTTAAGGCGGGCAATGGCAAAACAGACACTCGGACTGCCGCTCTCGGCGCGTGAGAACTCTCTCATTACATTGTTCGGACAGAGTACAACATACGCAAAAGAAAACAAACCCGCGTTCGTAGAAAAGTATCTGAAACCACTAATGATAGCGTTGCAGGTCGGCATTGCAAACGTTGTTTATCGTAAGACGGACGAGCACGACGAGGTGGTAACGCTCATTTATGAAAGCGGTTATACGGCAGACGTAAACGTTACAGCAGATTCTCTTTCGGCAATCGTTCGCGACGTAATGGTGGGGCTTTAAGGCGACTATGGATAAAAGATACATAATCACGGTATTTCTGAGTGGTCGGACGAACAATTTTTCAAATCAGAACGCGGACGGTTCGTATACTTTTGCGCCGCTTGGAAACGCAAGAACGACTGAAAAATCGGCAATCGCCGCAGTAAAGCGTATATGCGCGTTAGGCGGCTGCAAGGTCGAATCAGTCAAAGCAGTAGAGAAAAACGAGGTAAGTTTATGATTGAAAAAAGTTTTGATAAAACCTACAAAATCGACGTAACGAAAGGCGTTTTAGCCAGAACGGCAAATCGAATGATTGCCGAATATGTTGCAGCGAATGGCGGTTGGTGTGTTCCAGACGAAATAAAAGCGATAGCCGAACAAATTAGACAGGGCGAAAATTCCGAGCCGTATGAAGAAGAAAGCAATAACGAGTATTTTAACTCTGGCGATAGAATATACGACAAAGTCAAATACACAAACGAAAATCGCGCTCACGCGTTTTGGGACGAGGACGAATACGGCAACGCTGTGTACCACGTAACTTGGTATTTCTTTTCATCGGAAAATTACACGAAAACAATCGGCGATAAGATTTTGCGAGCGGGAACATACGACGCTATATACCGCAAAATAATGGCGGTAAAAGGCAAATATCGTTATTTTTGCACACACCGACCGCCTACGGCAGGTGCTATACCGAAAGGTTTTGTTTCTTATGACGTATATCTTCAAGGTAACAAATATTGCGGTGAGGCAACATACAACGAACAGCCGTCAGAGGAAATGCTATACAATTCGGGGCTTGTTCTTGATACAGACTGGGAAAGAATACGCAAGGCGTATTTAGAGGAGGAACAATGATACTTAACATAGTTTTAATTTCAATAATCGTCGTTTTAACGGCGGGAATGATTGCTGCATTTGCTGTTGACTACAAAAGAGCCAAAGCGGGCAAAAAGCCCGTTTTCTGGGAAAATAAACACAGGAGGTAAAGCGAATATGGAAAGACTTAACAAGTTGAAAACGGTTGTATATGCGGAACTTGTCGAGAACGAAAGCGCACGCAGAAACGACACCGCGCTGGTTATGGGCGTTTTGAAACGTATCGGCGTTGATACGTCCAGACCGTTTGCGGAATTGTCGGAACGCGGCGAACTCAGACAACTTGAAAGCATTACGCGTTGCCGTCGTAAGATTCAGGAAGAACACCCCGAATTGAAAGACGCGAGCGTGGCAGAAAAGCGTATCGAACGCGAAGAAGTTTTCAAAGAATTTGCAAGGCAATCGGTATGAGTGTAGAGAAAGTCAAGTTAAAGCACAATAGCCCCGAATGGCTGGCGTTCAGGCGTAAGGGCATAGGGGCAAGCGACGCGGCGGCGGTACTCGGTTTGTCAAAGTGGACTACGAATGTAGAACTCTGGGAGGAAAAAGTCGGACTAAGGCAGCCGAAAAACCTTTCAGACAATGAACACGTCAGGTATGGCACGGCAGCCGAAACGCCGCTCGTCAAATTATTCGCTTTGCAGTATGCGGACAAATACAAAGTCAAAGTGGATAAACAAACGGTTTACCTGAAAGACGGTTTTCAATTCGCAAGTCTGGACGGCGAACTTACAGATATTTCGAGCGGTGAACTCGGAATATACGAGGGAAAGACAGTTGACGCAAGCGCGTCGGCAGTCTGGGAAAACTGGAAAGGCAAAGTGCCGCAGCAATATTACGTTCAGGTTTTGCACCAAATGCTGGTAACGGGCAGGACGTTCGACGTATTAAACCCTGAGTTTCGTTGGAAAGACGAAAACGGCGAAATAGCGACGCAATGCAAACGTGTAATAATTCGCATTTCCGATCCGTCCGTGTTGGACGATATGAAATATCTCGACGAAAAAGAACGGGAGTTCTGGGAATGTGTAAAAAGCAAACGGCGACCGCCGTTATTGCTACCACAAATCTAAAAAATTTTAATTAAATCGGAGGACTTATAAAATGGCAACTATGGAACTGGTACTTAGTACCCCTATCGAACAACTCGCGCCAAAACTTATAGCGTGGAACAATGCGGAACTTTTGGCGCAGGTAAACAAAAGCCTTGAAAATTACAAAGGCAAAGTTTACGACGAAAACTCTATCGCAGAGGCAAAAGCGGATAGAGCCGCGTTAAATAACTTCGTGAAAGCACTCGATAGCGAACGTATCAGAATCGGCAAGGTTTACGCTGCGCCGTATGAGAAATTCAAAAAGGAAGTGGACGAGGTTAGTTCAGCCGTAAAGGGTATAGCGTCGGAAATCGACAAGCAGGTTAAATCTTACGAAACGAAAAAACAGGAGGAAAAACTCGCGGAAATTAAGGCATATTTCGAGGACAATATTCCTGTTGGGCTTAAACCGTTTGTCGGGTATGAAAAAATACACAATGCAAAATGGCTTAACGCCACCGTAAAAATGCCTGCCGTACAGAAAGAAATTGACGCTATACTGGATAAAATTTCTCAGGAATTGACGACAATCGAAACCCTTAAAAGTGAGGACGAAATCGAACTTAAAACGATTTATTACAATACCCTTTCACTTACAGAGGCTATCAGAACAAATGAACGCAGAAAGGCAGAGCGGCAACGGGTTATAGAGGCTCAGAAAGCCGCCGCAGAGCGTAAAGCGGCAGAAGAACAGTGCGTCGCTCAGGAACAGGCACAACAGCCCGCGCAGCCGCCCGTAAAGGAACCAGAACAGCCGAAAGACGAGGACGTACCGAAATTTTCTATCGCGTTCAGGATAACGGGAACGGCAGAACAGATAAACGCACTCGACGCGTTTCTCAAAGCGAATAACTTAAAATACGAAATTATCAAATAATCGGAGGATAGTTTAACCCCAGTAGAACAAAAGAAGTAAGGGGGAAGTGGCAATAGAA